>CAZNDQ010000264.1:0-6137 GCA_964571825.1 uncultured Planctomycetales bacterium
GTAGCCGTAGGGGAACCTGCGGCTGGATCACCTCCTTTCTAGAGGATCATCTAGACCGGATCGCTTCGGCGAACCGGGAGAGGTCAGCGCATTCAGCCCCGTATCAACTGGGGCCGGGCGAGCGATCGCCCCACGGCAGTCACTGTTTTCTTTCATATATCCAGGACCCGCATCCATTCAGGAAGCGGGTTCTTTTATGCGCGAACGACGACCGCGCGTTTCCTATGGTCAACGAACCGGCCACGAACTCCGCCAGTGCTCACAACGTGCCACCCGCTGCGCGGTCCGGGATGGCGTGCGGGCGTCATACGCAGGGGAGGTGGCCGGTCGATGCAGCCGTTTGCGCGGTGGTCCTCACGGTACTTGTCGGCATCGCCGAGTCCCTGTTTGCCGCGTGGTTTGCGCGCCACGCCGATATTCCGTTGCGCCTGCGCGCGGCCGCCCTCGGCGCCACGCTCGCCACCCACCTGATCTGTTGGCTTCCGCTATTGGCCGTGGCGGCGGTTGTCGTCGGGCCGCTCGTACGAGAGGGGCGCGCCGCGCAACGCTTCGGGCCGGTGGAGGCGATCCTCGCAGGCGTTTTCGTACTGATCGCCGGAAGCATTGTCCTGGCGGGCGACTGGATGATCGGTCAGCGATTCCAGGGCCGGCGTGTGGCGATTTGCATCGGCGTCGCGGCGTTCGGTGCACTCGTCGGCTGGTTGGCGCTGCGATGGCTCATGCGAAGTGAGTCCGGCGCGCGACGCACGCGTTCGCTTCTGCGCGCCGCGGCTGTCGTGTGCGCAATCATCGCCGTAACGGCAATCGCCAGCATGTCGGGTACGCCGATGGCCGGTGCAGCGCGCTATCGTGTGCGTGCGTCAGGTATCGCCGCACCGACGACCAGGTCGGAACGCCCGAACATCGTGCTGATTGTCCTGGATACCGTGCGGGCAGATCGGATGTCCGTCTATGGTTATGGTCGGAAAACGACACCGCGACTAAATGAGATGGCACACGAGGCCACCGTTTTTGACCGCGTTGTGGCCAACAGCATCTGGACGGTGCCGTCACATGCGACCCTGTTTACCGGCCTGCCGGCACGGCAGCATGGGGCCAATCACGGCTTCGTGCATCTGGACGACCGGTTTGAGACGATCGCCGAGGGGCTGCGCGCGGCGGGATACGAGACGGTCTGCCTGTCGAACAACGCCTTTGTTTCCTCGACGTTCAACCTGACGCAGGGCTTCGCGCATGATCCTGCGATGTACGAGATGCGGCGGTTGACCAAGACTTTTGCGGAGAGCTGGCTGGAGTGGCTCGGGCTGCCCCCTCCGCTGCCGTGGATGGAGTCAGACCTCGGCGCCGCGCTGACCAACTACACGCTCGAGCGCTGGCTGGCAAGCCGGCGGGAGTCGGGCCGGCCGCTCTTCGTTCTCGTCAACTACATGGAGGCACATCTGCCCTATCGCGCGCCGCGCGGATTCCGGCAGTCGTTTATGAACGCCGAGCAGGTGACGCGAAGCTACCTGCTGCGGAGACGAGAGTACGGGAATATCCTCGAACTGCTTAACGTACGCTACAACTTCCTCGATCCCAACTGCCTTGCGGCTTCGGATCAGAAGGTGCTGGCCGCACAGTATGATGCCTGTCTCAGCTACCTGGACATGCGCGTGGGCGAAATTTTGGACCTGCTCGATACGGCCGGAACAGGTGAGAATACGGTCGTGATTGTCACATCGGATCACGGCGAGGCGCTTGGGGAGCACGGGCTCTGGGCACACGAGCGGGGGATTTACGACACACTCATTCGCGTGCCGCTGTTGATTCGGGACGGGCGCGCGCCGCACGGCGACCGCGTGTCCAGGCCGGTGCAGCTTGCCGACCTCTTCCCGACGGTACTGAGACTCGGCGGTGTCGAACCGGCACCCATGCCGGGCTGCTCGGCCCGGGACCTGCTCGGCGAAGAGGAGAATGAACGGGTCGTGATTGCCGAGCAGGTGATCACGGACGAGAATCGACTGCGCTGGGCCGCGCGGAATAGTCCGCAGTTCGACGCGGCGCGCGACGCGCCGGCGCTGCATGCCATTGTCGGGCCGCGATTCAAGCTGATTCATTCATCGACCGGCCGGCACGAATTGTACGATACGCTTCGCGATCCGGCCGAGACCTACAACCTGATCGCGCAACAGCCGCAAGTGGCGCGCGAGATGGAGCAGGAACTGCAGGTCTGGCTGGAAACGGTGCCGCACCACGAGCGCGGGGCCAAACCCGGCGGGTTGTCGCGCGAGATGATCGAGAATCTGCGTAGCGTCGGCTACGTTCAATAGGACGGGCCAAGGCGACGGGGTGGCGTCGCGGTGCGGACTGGCGCAGCGGTGCGATGATGTACGGGAGGGGAATCGCTCGAGAGGCAGGCGAATGGGTGACTGGGCGTATCTGGATAGCGGTTTTGTGCGGCACGAAGAGGCGCGCATCTCCGCGCATGACGTGGGCTTTCTGTACGGCGTCGGCCTGTTCGAAACCATGCGCGCATACGGCGGGCGGGTATTCCGGCTGACTCGGCACGTGGAGCGGCTGCGGCGGTCGGCGCTGGCAATCAACCTGGCGCTGCTACCGGCGGCGTTGGATCGTATCGGCGAGATCATCACGGAGCTGCTTGAACGCAACCGCCTGCATGACGCGCGGCTGCGGCTGACGGTCACGCCCGGGAGTTCTCTGGAGGAACCGCAACCGACGCTGCTGCTGACGGCGGGTCCGGCTGCGACGTATCCAGATGATTCGTATCGGCAGGGAATGACGACCGTGATCGCTTCGCGGCGGCAGACCGCATTCGACTCGTGCTGCGCACACAAGGTGATTGGCTATCAGAATCGGCTGCTGTGCCTGCACGAGGCGCAGCGGAAGCGATGCGGCGAGGCGATCTGGTTCACGCCGAACGGCCAGCTCGCCGAAGGGTCGATCAGCAACGTGTTTGTGGTGCGCGAGGGCAGGCTGCGAACGCCGCCGCTGGACACGCCCGTATTGCCGGGCACGACGCGTGAGGCGATCCTTGAGCTGGCGCAGGGAATGACGGATGCAGCGGAAAAGCCGCTGACGATCAGCGATCTGCTGGACGCCGATGAAGTCTTCCTGACGAACGTCGTGATGACCGTCATGCCAGTGGTTCGCGTCGAGCAGAAGGAGATCGGCAACGGCAAACCGGGAGCGGTGACGGCACAGCTTCGGCGGAGTTACCTGGAACTGGTGGCCGAGGAGTGTGGCAGTGGCGGCGAAAGCAAATAAGAAGGTGGCACCCGCATCGGAAAAGACGGTCGGCGTAATCGTAAAGCGTGCGCTCGAACCGATCGCACCGCTGCATCTGGCACAGCCGTGGGACAACGTGGGATTGCTGGTGGGCGACGACGAGGTCGCATGCACCGGCATTCTGCTGGCGATCGACACCACTCGTGCGGTGCTGGACGAAGCGGCAGCCGTCGGGGCGAACCTGCTGGTCTCCTATCATCCGCCGCTGTTTAAGCCGATCTCGCGGATTGTGTCGAAGAGCACGGAGACAGACGGGCTGATTTTCGCGGCGGCTGCGCGGGGTATTGCCATCTACTCGCCGCACACGGCGCTGGACGCGGCGTCGGGCGGGACGAACGACGTGCTGGCGGAAATGTGCGGCCTGCGCAACGTGCGGCCGTTCGAGTACGTCGCGGCGCGTCCGGCGGAAAGGAAGCTGGTCGTGTTCGTGCCGCCGGAACATCTGGAGGCCGTTTCCGAGGCAATCTTCGCCGCCGGGGCAGGCGTGATAGGTAATTATCACAAATGCAGTTTTCGCCTCCGCGGTCAAGGGACGTTTTTCGGCCTGGAGCATACCAAACCGGCCGTGGGGAAGAAGGGGCGGCTGGAGCTGGTGGAGGAGGTGCGGCTGGAGGCGGTCGTTCCATCAGGGCGGGTGAGCGACGTCGTTTCGGCGCTGCGGGCCGCGCATCCCTACGAGGAGCCGGCGTTTGACCTCTACCCGTTAGAGGCGCCGAGATCCTGGGGAATCGGGCGCGTGGGCGAATTGGAGGCGGAAAAAACGCTGAGCGATCTGGCGACTGATGTCGCGCGAAAAACCGGTATGCCGAAGACGGAGATCATCGGCGGCGCCCGCGCCAGGGTGCGTCGTGTCGCAGTGTGCGTCGGTTCCGCCGGTCGCCTGCCGTTCGACAAGCTGTGGCCGGAGGTGTGGGACGTAATGGTCACAGGTGAGATTCGGCACCATGATGCGCTGGTCTATCAGCGGCACGGGAAGGTCGCAATTGCGCTGGGACACTGGGCCAGCGAACGGCCGGTGCTTGCGCCGCTGGCCCGGCAGATCCGCGCGCGGGTGGGGGAGTTGCCAATCATCGTGAGCAAAGCCGACCACGATCCGTTTGAGGTGGTTTCACTTTCAAGCGACGCGGCGGAGCGCAAGCGCGGCTCGACTCCAAGGCCTTGACACCTCGGGAGATAGCACCTACAGTGCGGCGATGATTGCGGGGTAGAGCAGTTGGTAGCTCGTCGGGCTCATAACCCGGAGGTCGTAGGTTCGAATCCTACCCCCGCTAAGTGGCTGATTCAATGGGACTTGCGCCCGGCGCCGGTCCCCTTTTTCTTACGCGTCTGTTCACGCACCCGCTGCGGCCTGCGGCTCCGTTCCGCCCCGGCCAGCGCGCCAGAGCACCTCCCGATACAGGCAGTAGCACACCGGCAGCACGAACAGCGAGAGCAGCTCGATCGACAGTCCGCCGATCGCCGGCAGTGCAATAGGGATCATCACGTCGGCACCGCGGCCCGAACTGGTCAGCACCGGCAGCAGCGAAAGAACCGTTGTCGCGGAGGTCATCAGACACGGCCGCACGCGCCGCGTGCCGCCGATGATGATGTTGGCGCGAATGTCTGCGATGCTGCGGACCGGCCGGCGTTCGAATTCCTGTCCGAGGTACGTCGCCAGCACCACGCCGTCGTCCGTCGTTACGCTGAACAGGGCGATGAAGCCGACCCACACGGCGGCGCTGAGGTTGTACGTGCCGAAGTTCATCAGTTCCCGCACGCTGCGGCCGAACACGTCGAAATCGAAGAACCACGGCTGCGCGATGAGCCACAGCCCGATGAAACCGCCGGCCCAGGCGACCGGAATGGCGCTGAAGACGATGAGTGAGACTGGGACCGAGCGGAACTGAAAATATAACAAAAGAAACAGCAGGAACAGGCTGATCGGCAGGATCACGTTCAGCCGCTGCTGGAAGCGCACCTGGTTCTCATAGCTGCCGGCAAACTTGTAATGCACATTGGCCGGGACCGCGAATTCGCCGGACTGCTTGAGGTCGTTCAAAATGCGGTCCGCCGCCTCGACGACGTCCACCTCGGCGTGACCGGGCTGCTTGTCGAAAAGCACATAGGAGACGAGAAAGTTGTCCTCGCTCTTGATCTCCTGCGGGCCGCGGACGTAGCGGATTTCGGCCAGTTGGGAGAGGGGCACCTGCTGACCGGCCGTCCCAGGGACGATGATCCGCTCCAGCGCTTCGGCGCTGTCGCGGAGTTCCCGCTGATAGCGCACGCGAATGGGATAGCGCTCGCGGCCCTCCACCGTCGTCGTCGCGCGGATGCCGCCCAGCGCCACTTCGATCACATCCTGTACGTCGCGGATGTTCACGCCGTAGCGCGCCATGCGCTCCCGGTCGATGTCGATCTCGAGGTACGGCTTGCCGACGACCCGGTCGGGGATGACCGCAGCCGGCGCGACGCCCGGTACGGTCTGGAGGATCTCCGCGATCCGATAGCCGACACGCTCGATGTCCTCGAGGCTTGAACCCAGGACCTTGACGCCCATCGGCGCCCGCATGCCCGACTGAAGCATGACCAGCCGCGCTGCGATCGGCTGCAGCAGCGGCGCGCCGGTGACGCCTGGCACGTCCGCAGCCTGCTGAATCTCCTCCCAGATATCGCCTGGCGAGCGGATGTGATCGCGCCACTGCCGGATCGGGTCGCCGTTCTCGTCCAGCACGAGGTCCCCGCTGACCGGGTCGGTCTTGTATTCATTCTTGTAGAGGATGACCGTCTCGATCATCGAGATGGGCGCCGGGTCGATGGCCGTCTCGGCGCGGCCGATCTTGCCGACGACGCTTTCGACTTCGGGGATGTCTGAG
>CAZNDQ010000265.1:0-6136 GCA_964571825.1 uncultured Planctomycetales bacterium
CGCGGCGGGTGGCGTATCAGCGGGTTGGGACGCAGCGGATGGCGCGTCGTCCGGTTGGGCGGCGTCGGCCGGGGGGGACGGGCGCGAGGTCGAGGTTCCCCCGGCGTCATCGGCGAAGGGGTCGTCGGGTTCGGTGTCGAGGTTGGCGGCCTGGCGCATGGCGCGATTGACGTTTTCGGGAGCGGGGGCGATGACCCACTGGCCCTCCTCCTTGAAGACGAGGATGGCGAAGATGCGGTGGGGCTGTTCGAGGGCGTAATTCTCGCGCACGTCGGCGGAGACGAGGACGGCGTAGGCGGGCGGCGGGAGGTCGAGCGACTCGGGGAGGCGCTTGATGAGTTCGACGCGGACGGCGCGGACGGCGTGCCAGAGACCCTCGAAGCGGCGGCGCTCGACGGGCTCGATGAGGCGCGAGGTGGAGAGGCGGTACTCGCGGTAGCGGCCTTCGGTGAAGATGCGGCGGAGTTCGTCGATGAAGGCGTTGAGGTCGTCGTTCTTGCTGCGGCGGTCGTCGGGGAAGTCGAAGGTCGGGGGGGCCTCGTCGGCGGAGAGGGCCGGGCGGATGAGTTCGTCGGCGTCGCGAGGGGCGTCAGGGGCGGAATCGTCGCGGTTGCAGGCGAGCGGGAGGAGCGCGACGAGCGCGAGCAGGGCGAGCCGCGCGACGGAGCGAAGAGCCGGCCGCTGCGCGGGCCGGGCGGCGAGCGCATCACGGCGGCCTGCACGCGCGCGGGGAGAGGAAATCGCGGTCGGTGAAGCGGATTCCATCCGGTCGCACAGGATACGACGGGCGGCGAAAAGAGCAACGACGGAGCAACGGGGCGGCCGCGCGGATGGCGCGCGGGCGCGGGGAGCGCGGCGGGAGAGAGTTGGTGATCGCACTGCTTGAACCAGTGGCACACGGAGGAGCGGCTACGTCGGCAGGATTCGAGGTCGGTGGCCCGTCGGGAGCGGGGCGGCGAATGGGGCATGGCGCGCTGACGCATGGTGGGAATCGGGCGCGGGGAGCGCGGCGAGCGTGGGTTGGTGAGCGATCCTGGAAGCAGTGAGACGCGCCGGAAGGGGCCGGGCGAATTGTATGGGCGGGGTGAGGGGACTAAGATCAGGATTGTGGAGCGCGAGTCTCGGCCAAGCGCGGCGGCGAGTGCAGCGAGGGTCAGGTCATGAAGGTGCGGCGGAATCAAGCGGCGTTGGCGACGGCGGTGGTCGTGGCGTGGGGGATGCTGGCACCGGGGGCCGCGCGGGGGCAGGTGTTCAGCGGGCAGGAAGGGCGGCTGATGGACGTGAATCCGCTGGTGGGCGGCAGCGGGATCAACACGCAGCGTCCGGTGCAGTCGTATACGGCCGGCGCCTATTCGAATTACATCGTGACGGGGAACGTGACAGGAGCGCGGTCGTTTCGGGCCTTCAGCCCGATCCGCGACAGCAGCTCGTTCTTCATTGATCTGCCGTCGTCGTCGCTGACGAACTTCCGGCGCGACACGATCGGGGTTGACGACGTGCGGCGGAACCCGGCGACGTTTTACAATCCGCGGCCGTATTACGATCCGAGCCAGACGGTGCTGGACAGCGGAGCGATCTCGCTGGGGCTGAACACGCCGGGCGGGTCGATTCCCTCGGACCCGTATCGGTCGGTGAATCCGCTGAGCTATTCGCTGTCGCCGCAGTTGGTGTCGCCGCAATTGCTGGGGGCGTCGACGGATGATGCGCGGATTCAGTCGGGGCTGGCGGAGATCGGGCTGCTGTCGCAGACGCTGCAGCGGGACGGAGCGGCGAGCGCGTTCGCGCCGGCGCCGGTGACGCCGCAGGCGCTGAACTCGGGCGCGATGAATCAGGACCTGCTGCAGAGTCCGCTGTTTGCGGCGAACCCGAACCTGCGGGAGCGGCAGAACTTCGTCAGCGACCCGGTGGCGGCGCTGCGGGAGCTGCGGGAGGCGCGGCCGGTGTCGGCGACGGGGGAGATCGAGACGCGGGTCGATCCGCGGACGGAAGCGCTGGTGGCGCAGGAGGCGGTGGGGCTGGGATCGCTGGAGACGGAGGGGGACCCGTGGCAGGCGGCGATGTACAACCGGCAGCTCGAACCGGTGCTGCCGGGCGCGGCGGCGCTGGGGCCGGAGCTGCAAAGCCCGCTGGACTTTTCGCGTTATGACGTGACGTGGTCGTCGTCGCCGCGGGTGACTCCGCCGGGGCTGATCGATTCGGCGCCGACGGACCTGCTGGAGGCGACGAGCGCTGCGCAGGAGTACGCGGATCTCTACCGGCGGCGGTACCAGATGCTGATGCGGTCGCGATTGATCGAGCGGACGGCGGAGCCGGAGCCGGAGGCGCCGCTGGCGCGGGGTGGTGCGGCGGGCGAGGCCGGCGGGGAAGCGGGCGTCGAGGGCGCGGGGGCGACGGCGGTGCCGCAGGCGGCGCGCGTGCCGGCGGGGATGGCGTATCTGACGGAGTTGCTGGGCGGGCCGGTGAGTTCGCTGGCGACGAGCGCGGCGACGCCGGTGAACGAGAAGCTGAAGGTGGCCGAGCGGCTGGTGAAGGCGAAGCAATATTACACGGCGGCGGGGCAGTGTCAGATTGCGGAGGCGTATGACCCGCGGAACCCGCTGCCGGTGCTGGCGCGGGGGCATGCGCTGTTCGCGGCGGGGGAGTATCTGTCGGCGTCGCACTGCATCCAGCGGGGAATTGGGATGTTTCCGGGGTTTGAAAACGTGCGGCTGGACATGAAAGGAATCATTCCGGACGCCAAGCTGTTGGACGTGCGGCGGGCGGACCTGGAGAAGCGGCTGGGGGATAATGAAGATTATGAGCTGCGATTCCTGCTGGGATACGTGGATTATTACATGGGGCTGGAGGAGTTCGGGCTGCCGCAGCTCGAGCGGGCGGCGGCGGCGGCGCCGGCGGGGTCGGTAATCGCGCGGTTTCCGGAGATGCTGGCGCAGCGCGTGGAGCTGAGCGAGCCCGTCGCGGCGGAGGCGGCGGAGACGGAGGAGGGCGCGGGGGCGGTCGAGGCGTCGAAGGAGGAGATGTCGGAGGCGGCGGCGGACGAGGAGGAGAAGCCGGCGTCGACGATCGAGGAGGAGGCGGAAATGCCGTTTGCGGAGCCGACGACGGAGCGGCCCAAGCGGGTGGAACTGCCGGAGTGATCGGCGCTGAGGGGCTGGCGGCGCGGACCGAACGGACAGGTCATGGATTCGACGGATGAGAGGCTGGCGCGGGCGCTGAAGGGGGCGTATCGGGCGGAAGCGGTGCAGCCGGTGGAGATCAAGCTGCGGCGCGCGGAGCAGCAGCTCGTCATCCGCTGGGCGGACGATCATATCTCGACGTACTCGGCCGGGGTGTTGCGGCGGAACTGTCCGTGCGCGGGGTGCCGCGAGGAGCGGCGGAACACGAGCCCGCTGAAGGTGCTGCCGCTGCGGAGCGAGGCGCCGCTGACGCTGACGGGGGTGGAGGCGGTGGGGTCGTATGCGATCAAGCCGGTGTGGTCGGACGGGCACGATACGGGGATATTTGATTACAAGCTGCTGCGGGCGCTGGATGAGGAAGTGACGAAGTAACGAAGTAACGAAGTGGCGAAGTGACGAAGGAAAGAAATATTGATCCAGCAAGAGGGAGCCGATACTACTTTTTCCTCAACCCGTACACGGACATAGCATTCACCCGCTGTCCGAAGTGCGAGGGAATGACGAAGCAGCGGAAGCTGCCGCTGATCATTCACGTCAAGCCGGAGACGTTTTGCGTGTTGAACAAGATCTGCCGTTTCTGTCCCGCGTGCGAACTGGTGATTGCGCGGCAGGCGGAGATCGAAGACATGCTGCTCTCACTTGTCGGCGACGGCCGTGCAGCGATCGCAAAGGAGCGGTACCTGGTGGTGGGCACGCTGGACCGGGCGGACTGGCGGGCAGGGCAGAAGGAGGAGTGGTCTCCCACCGATGCGATCGAACGTTCGTGGTTGTTCAAGGACCACTGGGACTTCGAGGTTCGCGGCGGATGGGGGCCTGCGGGGGGCTGGTAGACCGCGTCGGCGCGTCAGGGGGTGGCGGCGCGAGTCATTGGGGCGTCGACGGCGAGCGCTTGCTGTCCGTCGGGGGTGATGTTGTACATCAAGAGGTGGAGCGAATCGGGCGCGTCGGCGGCGAGGATGATGCGCCAGCCCCAGTCGGGTCCGTTTGGCGCGGAGTAGGAGCCGAGCGCAGAGATGCGGCCGTGGGGGTCGGGCTCGCCGCGGAACTGCATGAAGTTGCCGCCAGTGTGCCAGGAGTCGATCCAGACCATATCGACTTCGCCGGGCTGGGGGGCGTTGCGGACGATGAGCAGGCCGTCCTGGGGCTTGCCCTCGTCGGCCCAGTTGTAGCGGATGGTGATGAAGCCGTCGCCGGCAGCAAGAGCGACGGTGGCGGCGATGGCCGATTCGCGGACGGGGTCGTTGGGGGTGAGCCAGAGATGGTTGGTGCCGGTCCATGTGCCGAGGCAACCGCTCAAGTTTGATCGTGCGTTCATCGGGTGATCCTCACAATACCGTCCGTGCGAGGACGATCGGTTGACTGGCGCGGAACCTGCAGACCGCGCGGGTTAATGGTGACGCGGATTGCCGCGCCGCGACAGCGTTCAAGATTCCAGTCCTTCCGGTCCCGTCAACAGCGGGAGCACCTTGTCTCGCGTCAGTCTGGCCAACTCCACGGCGCTGCGTGCGTCTGCGGGCGAGGCCTCGGGTCGATCGCCCGGGTAGCGCAACTCAGTGCCGTAGGGCGTCAGGACAATCACGTCACGTAGCGAATCGGCGAGGCCCCGGTCGACTTCGCTTATCAAATCAAGCAACTGTTCCAAGTCATGGGTTTTTGGGAAGTCAATCTGATGCCAGACCAGATATGCCTTGATGTACTTTTCCGCCGCCTGCTGGCAGTGGAAAGCAATGGCACTCGGGAACATGGTTCCTTCGTCCATGAGGTGAACTGCGAGGTCGAGGTCGGATTTGGCCTTCGCCAGCCAATCCGTCAGCAGTGTGCGCTTTTGCTGATCATGCGGCGTCATAGACCACCTTGCCGTACTTGTTGGCCGGGTAGGCGATGCCGCCGATGATGTTCTTGGTGTCTTCAAACCACTTCGTGGTGATCAGGATGACATCAAAGGGGTAGCCCATGCCGCGGAGTGCGCGGCGAATGCGGACATATTCCGCGCTACGGTCGGGGAGTTCGGGCTCGACGACCAGCAGATCGATGTCGCTGTCGGGGGTCATGTTTCCGGTGGCGGCGGAGCCGAAGAGAATGATCCTATCCGGGCGCGCGACGGCCAGGATGCGGCGAACGATCTCGGAAATGAGTGGCTGGTCCACACCCATGGGCAACCTCTCAGTCCCGGCGAGTTGCGCAAGTTTCTGTCCGGATTCGAGCGGAACGCGCCGGATTGCGATCGGACCGGTCTTGATTCCGCGGGGCGAATACAACAGCGCCGGACCACAGGCGATTAAAGCGTGATTCCTGCATTGCGTCCAGCTCTTGATCCGGTGTTCACGGGCCTGGACTGCCTCCTGCGACGGATAGCGGTCCGGTACTGGTCTCGCGGGGCGGCGGAGGTGCCAGACGGGGAGCAACGCAGAGGGCCTCGGCGTGCTGGACGTCCCATGCGATTCGAGATGCTTCGCCGGCGCTCAGCATGACTGCAAAGGTGGGTTGCGCTGCGCGTCCGCTTCGCTCCACCCACCCTACATGTGCATTCGATTCGCTATGGGCAGTCGAGTTCGGGGGCGAGGAGGTCATCATAGGTTTCGCGGCGGCGGATGAGGCGGAAGGCGTCGCCGTCGACGAGGACCTCGGCCGCGCGGGGGCGGGAGTTGTACTGGCTGGACATGGTGAAGCCGTAGGCGCCGGCAGTGAATATGGCGATGAGGTCGCCGCGGCGGAGCGGGGGGAGCCAGCGGCCGGTGGCGAGGAAGTCGCCGCTTTCGCAGACGGGGCCGACGATGTCGACCTCGGTCGTGCCGGGAAGCTGGAGGCCGATGCGGCGCGCGGCGGGGACGAAGTCGCGGCCGGGCGCGACGGGCCAGACGAAGTGATTGGCCTGATAGAGCGCGGGGCGGATGAGGTCGGCCATCGAGGCATCGACGATGGCGAAGTGTTTTTCTCCTGACTGTTTCAAGTAGAGCGTG
>CAZNDQ010000266.1:0-6083 GCA_964571825.1 uncultured Planctomycetales bacterium
GCAACCAGATCATCGGTACCGTGCAGCCCGAGGCGGAGCCGCATCTGGAGTCGCTGCTGGAAACGATGGAGCGCTCGCTGGATCCGTACGGCGTGCTCGCTACGACGCCGCGCACGCGCCAGGCGTCGCACCGCTTCCTCTCCGACGAGATCAAGGGCCTGGGCGTCTCCGCGACGATTCTGCCATCGATCTTCCTCGTGGTGGCGGCTTTGGCCCTGAACATTGTCATGTCGCGGCTCATCGAACGTCAGCGCACGGTCATTGGCACGCTCAAGGCGCTCGGCCGTACGGATCGCGAGGTACTGCGACACTATTTGACCTACGGCGTGGTCGTCGGCCTGGCCGGCGGCGCAGCCGGCATCCTGCTCGGCACCGGGCTGTCGACAGGCATGGTGGAACTCTACAAGGAGTTTTTCCAGTTTCCTTCGTTCGAGCTGCGTGTCGCGCCCGACCTGCTTCTAATCGGCATGTCCGTCAGCGTTCTGTTCGCTGTCGTGGGGACGGCGCGCGGCGCGCTGGCCGTGCTGCGGCTGCAGCCGGCCGAGGCGATGCGCCCGCGTCCGCCGGAGCGGGGCGGCGCCATCTTCCTCGAGCGCTGGCCGCGGCTCTGGCGCTCTCTCGGCTTTCGCACGCACCTCGCATTGCGCAACATGGTCCGCCACCGGACGCGCACGCTTACGGGTGTCTTTTCGTGCGCAATCTCGACGGCAATCGTCTTCACCGCGCTGATGCTCTATGACGGCATGGACTTTCTTGTCGACTTTCAGTTTGAGCGCGTCAGCCGCAGCGACGTGGACATCGGCTTGCGCAACGAGGCGTCGCGCGCTGCGCTGCTCGAGGCGCGCGACCTGCCGGAGGTGGACCGGGCCGAGCCGGTGCTGGGCATGGTGTGCAGATTGCGGCACGGGCGTCTGGAGCGGCGGATTGCCGTCACCGGCCTCTCGTCCGACCATCGCCTCACGACGCCCGTGCAGGCCGACCTTCGCCCGATCGTCATTCCTGCGGAAGGCCTCGTGCTGTCGCGGAAGCTGGCCGAGATTCTCGATACCGACGTTGGAGATCAACTGGAACTGACGCCCGTGCGCGGGCGACGGCAACCGGTGGGCACATTCGTCGCTTCGATTTCCGAGACGTACATGGGGCTGGAGTGTTACGCCGACAACCGCTACCTCAGCCGCATCGTCGACGAGGGTTTGGCCGTCAATTCCGTCCAGCTCGCCGTCGAGCCGAAGGGCAAGCCCCGGCTGTTCCGGGCAATCAAGGAACTGCCTAACGCGCAGAGCATCGCCGTCCGCGCCGACAGCCGCTACAACATCGAATCGACGCTGCAGCGCACATCGAACTTCTCGATCGGTCTCCTGGTGCTGTTCTCCGGCGTCATCGCCTTTGGTACAACGCTCAACGCGGCGCAGATCGAGATCGGCGACCGCTTGCGTGAGATCGCCACCTACCGCGTCCTCGGCTATCACCCGCGCGAGGTTGCCGGCATACTGTTGCGGCAGAATCTCCTCGTCTTTGCACTCGGACTGCTGCTGGGCGTGCCGGTCAGCTATGCGATGTCGGCGGGGATCGTCCGCGCATACGACTCCGAGCTGTATCGGATGCCGCTAGTGTTCCGCCCCGCAACCGTGTTGCAGACATTGGCCGTCGTTTCGGCGTTCGTGCTTTCGGCACAGGTGTTCGTCTATCGTCAGGTCGGCCGGCTCGACTGGCTGGAGGGCGTCAAGGTCAAGGAATAGGATTCGCGTATGAGCAGACGCTGGCTGACCCTCTCGATTGTCGTCCTCGCCGTGGCCGCGCTGATTGTCTGGAAGACGCTTGAGCCGGACGCTACCGTCGAGGTCGTCTGCCCGCGCATACAGACGATTCGCGCGTTCGTTGACGAGCAGGCGCGGACGGAGCTGCCGCACGACTACCTTGTGTCGATGCCGATCGCCGGCTGGCTACAGCCGATCACGCTGCGCGAAGGCGACCGCGTGCAGCGCGAACAGGTCATTGCGCAGCTCGACACGGACGACCTGCATGACCGCGTCGTGCAGGCGGAGCAGCGTATTGCCGAACTCGAGACGAAGATCGCCGAGACGCTCGACCATCGCCTTGAGAACAACGCACTGCTACAGACGGAGGCGACGGTCAAGGCGCTGGGCGAGACGGTGCTCGCCTCCGAGGCGAAACTCGGCGCAACGCAGGCCGTGCTCGATTTCGCCGAATCCGAGCTTGCGCGCATTCGGCAACTGCACGAGCAGGGCACGGCACCGGAGCGGGAAGTGCGGCAGGCGGAGGTTGAGTATCGCAAGGCCCGCGCCGACCACAGCGGCGCCGTGCTCGACCACGCCGCGCTGCGCACAATCCACGCCGTCAGCTACATCGGGCCGAAGTTCATCCGCGACTACATTGACCGCAAGTCGTTCACGGTGGAGACGAACCGCAAACAGCTCGAGCAGGCCCGCGCCGATCTGGAGATCGCGCGGCGCAACCTCGCGCGTGCCGAGATTCGCAGCCCCGTGGATGGCGTTGTGCTTGCACGCGAGCAGACCCGACGGCAGTACCTGCAGGCGGGCACGCCACTGCTGGTGCTGGGACGGCTCGAGGACATGGAGGTCATTGCCGAGGTGCTCAGCGAGCGCGCCACGCGCATTCGTCCGGGCGATTCAGTCGAGATTTATGGCGAGGCGCTGCCCGGCGGGCCGCTGGCGGGCGCGGTGCTGCGCATCTACCCGGCCGGTTTCGAGAAGATCAGCTCGCTGGGCGTCGAGCAGCAGCGCGTCAACGTCGCCGTCGGCCTGCAACAGCGGCCCGAGGGTCTGGGCGTCGGCTTCCGCGTCTGCGTGCGCATCATCTATGAACAGGCCGCGGACGCACTCTCCCTTCCGCGCACCGCCGTTTTCCGCGACGCGCAAGACCGCTGGCACGTGATTGTGGTTCGTAACAGTCGCACCGAGCTGCGCGAAATCCAGGTGGGCCTGATGAACGACGACCTGGTCCAGATCGCGGCCGGCCTCGAATCCACCGACGCCGTCGTCCTGCGCCCGTCGCGCGAGATCGTGCCCGGCATGCGCGTGCGGACGACCCTGGGCAATTGACCGCCCGGGCTCATGAAGCCGGCGAAATCAACCTTACAGCCCACTGGTTTTGGATTGACCGCGCTACTTACCCAGCCACGCGCCGAGCATCCACATGGTCTTTTCGGTCTCAGCGCAGACGTCGTCGATCATGTTGGCGCTGACGCGGTCACCGGCCTGTTCGCAGGCAGTGATCGTCTGCCGCCACGCCTCGAGCTGTTTCTGCAGGTCCGCCCGCGTTTCGGCCAGCATCGCGCGCTCGTCGAGCTGCTCGGGCTGTTCCTTGAGGGTGGCAAGTTTGAGCGCCTCGGCGAGGGTGGCGACCGGCCGGCCGCCGATCTGGAGCACGCGCTCGGCCAACTCGTCGACCAGTTCACCCCAGCGGTCATAAAGGTCCTCGAACTTCGCATGGAGTTGGAAGAACTGCGGCCCCCGCACCGTCCAATGGAAATGGTGCATTTTCTGCTCGAAGACGAGCGAATCGGCGAGGATTCTGTTGAGACGATCAGCAACGTGCGTGTTCATCGAGTTTCTCCTTACTGCCATACCTGCGGCGCTGCGCCGGCCGCCTGGTCCGGAGCTTCGGTGCGGCCCGACCTCATGCCTGCAAGTTGCATGCCTGCGGGCGGCGGACAAATGGCATCGGAGGTGGCCAGCATGGGTAGATCCGCCCCCTAGAATCTCATGGACTCAGGCGGAGTGTAATACGACATGCGACCCCATGGGGTTCTCGAAACGGCGCTGTACGTCGACGATCTCGACGCGGCAGAGGCGTTTTACCGCACCGTGCTGGGGCTCCAGACCCACAGCCGCGTCGAGGGTCGAAACGTATTCATGCGGTGCGGCCGCGGAATGCTGCTGCTCTTCCGCGCAGAGGCGACCCTTTCGCCCGACAGCCCCGCGCCGCTACACGGCGCTTGCGGCCCCGGACACACCGCATTTGCCATCCACGAGCGCGAGGTTCCCTGCTGGCGAACGCACCTGCGCGTCTGCGGTGTGAAAATCGAGCGGGAAATCACGTGGCCGGCCGGTGGGACGTCCCTGTATTTCCGCGATCCGGCCGGCAACAGCCTCGAGGTCGCCTCGCCCGCGATCTGGCAGATTCCGGAAGATGCTTGAACAATTCCCTGGCCGAGCGAATCGCCCGGCGGCGCGAACCGGATTTGAACATCCGGCGTATATGTGCTATTATCATGGGCTCTGCCCGGGGCCGGGCGGACGCCTGATGTTCGATTGACCAGTACGAATGCCATGCAGATTCTGCTTGACAACCTGCGCCGCGTCCGACGCCACACCGCTTCGGCACTGGTGTTGCTGCTGTTTGTCGCGATTTCGGCGGTCGGCGGCTTCGTCCCTCTTTCCGCGCTCGCCGGGACGCCCATTCAGCGGACGGACAACCGGACGAACCCTGTCGGGGAGGAGGTGCAGGAGCAGAATTACTGGCTCGTCCGGGCCGAGGATCGCCGCGAGCGGCACCACGAGCCCAAGCGCGTGCGTCGCGCGGACGCCAATCACTCGCGTCACCCGGTCATGGTTCCCCCTGCCTGGCACGAGCTTCTGACCCACCGTGCATACGATCTTCGCAACGGCCTGGGTACGCCGCTGAGGCCGTGACCGACGTTGTCTTCACCCCTGCGTAATCCATTTGGTAAATGATAAGCTGAGTTTTCTCGCCCGCGCCGCGGGTCGAGATTCCTGGCGTCGCAACCGCGGTTCCGCGCGGAGTCGAACTCCGCAGGCGGAGGAGAGGCCACCATGCAGAAACTCGTAAACGGCGTTCACAGCTTTCAGCGTGAGGTTTTTGGCAGCCAGCGCGAACTCTTCGCGCGACTGGCCCGTGGCCAGGAGCCCATCGCCCTCTTCATCACCTGCTCCGATGCGCGCATCAACCCGCATCTGCTGACGCAGGCGGACCCCGGTGATCTGTTCATTCTGCGCAACGCAGGGAACATCGTGCCGCCGTACTCGGGCCAGGTCGGGGGCGAAGCGGCGACGATCGAGTTCGCCGTCGCCGGACTGAAAGTGCGCGACGTCATCATCTGCGGGCATTCGCAATGCGGTGCGATGAAGGGCCTGATGCACCGGGAGCAGGTCGCGGACCTCCCCGCCGTCGAGTTATGGCTGACCCACGCCGAAGCGACGCGCCGGATCATGATGGAGAAGTACTCTGCCCTCACCGGCCCCGAGCTGCTCACGGCCACCGTCGAGGAAAACGTCCTGGTGCAGCTCGAGAATCTGCGTACGCACCCGGCCGTCGCCGCAGCGCTTGCAGCTGGCCGCCTCAATCTTCACGGCTGGGTTTACAAGATCGAGACCGGTGGCGTTTTCACCTTCCACCCGGACGAGGGTCAGTTCCTTCCGCTCACCGAGCAACCGGTTGCACCCGCTGTTGCCGGTATGCGTACACCGCGGATTCGGGGGATCTGATGACACTGGACCTGAGCCGCCGAGCTTTACCGGCGGCGCATCCATGAAAGGGACCTCATCCCATGAGTGTAATCGTGCGACCGCTTATCGCGCTCTCGCTCACCCCGCCCGACGTCGAACTCCTGCGCTACGCCGCCATGATGCCCGCGCTCGACCGCTGCAACGCGCTGGATTTTGTTCACGTCGTCACCGACAGCGCTCACGCTTCTCCGGCGCAAGCTGATGCGGCATTGCGCGACCGCATGCAGTCCGAAATCGCTGCTCACTGGGGCACGCTTCGCGCGCCGGAACACTACGAAATCCGCCGCGGGCCGCGCCTCGACGGACTTCTCTCAGCGGCCGTGCAGAACCAGAACGATCTCATCCTGCTTGGCCACCGCCACGACCGCAGCGGCCGGCGCTCCCTCGCGCGCCGCCTTGCGATGGTCTCGCCCAGTTCCGTCTGGATGGTCCCAGAGGGTTCGCCGCCCCGGCTCAACCGAATTCTGGTCCCGGTAGACTTCTCCTCCAACAGTGCCGACGCCCTCTCGTTCGCCGCCTCGCTCGCCGCGGCCAGCGGCATCGAACGCTGCACCGCGCTGCACGTCTTCTTCG
>CAZNDQ010000267.1:0-6080 GCA_964571825.1 uncultured Planctomycetales bacterium
CCCGTACCCATGTGATAAGACGTCGCGCCGCGCGAATAGATGTCCGCGCGGCGGTCGACGCTCAGTTCACCGCGGATCTGCTCCGGGGTGATGTAATAGGGTGTGCCGTACGCGCGGCCCGCCTCCGCCGCCGCCACCTGCATGTCGCTCGCCTCGCGCGCCAGACCCATGTCGGCCAGCTTGGCCAGGTTATCCCGCGTCAGCATGATGTTCTTCGGCTTGACGTCGCGGTGGATCAGCCCGCGGTCGTGGGCGTGTTCGAGCGCCCGCGCCACCTGTGTGACGATGTGGATCGCCGTCTTTTCGTCATACGGCTTCCCCTCGGCGAGGTCATCGTAGACGGTCTTGCCGTCGATGAACTCCATGGCGAAGTAGTGGTAGCCGCCGCTCTCGCCGACGTCGATCGCCTGGACGATGTTGTTGTGATTGAGCTTGGCGGCCGCGCGCCCCTCGCGGTAGAACCGCTCGACGAACTCTGGGTTCTCGCTGAGCCGCTTGGGCAGGATCTTGATCGCCACGATGCGGTCGAGGCTGAGCTGCCGGGCCTTGTAGACGGAGGCCATTGCCCCCGCGCCGATCTTGCCGAGAATCTTGTACCCGGGGATCTGCTCCGCCGGGCGGCTCATGCTGTCTTCCATTCCCCCGGCCATTCGCCGGAGCTGGGACTTGGTCACGTACCCCATTTCCAGCAGGACCTGCGCCAGGGGGACGCGCTTGCCCTGCTCCTGATACTCCCGCTGCCGCGCCTTGCAGAGTTCGATCTCCTCGGGCGTGGCAAACCGCCGATCGATCATCAGCTTGGCAAACTGGCTTTCGTCGCCGGGTGCTGCCATCTGCACCGTCACCTGTCTTGTATGCTTGCGCCGCGGCGGAATCCGGCCCTCTCATACAGCGTACGATTGGCTGGCATCGGCTCGTGCCGGACCCGATAAAGTGTGCTGCGACTACCGGTTATCGAATGAACCGTGCTTCGATTCTATGCCGACCTGTCGGCGGAAGTCTGCCACCAGCCCAGCCAATGCGGGGTGCGGGTCGGTGACCCAACGCGCGAGCGCGGAGCCTACCCTGTCGGACTGTGCTTGGCAAATGATCGCCGGCATGCCGGTTCCGGCCGCGCTGAGCCCCGCCCATGCCTCCAGCCGATTCGCCAGCGTTTCGAGCCCCTCCCCCGTCCGCGCCGACAGTTGCACCACGCGCTCGGGCGGCAGGCCCTCCCAGTCGGCGCATATCGCATTTCCTGCGCCGAGCAGATCGCACTTGTTCAGGATCCAGAGCGTATCCGCGTCGTCCGCCAGCCGGCCGCTCCAGAGTCTTGTTGTGGCGTCCGCCGGCGCCGTCGCGTCGACCACAAACCAGCGCAAATCGGCAAGAAATGCGCGACGCAACCCGCGCTCGATGGCGGCGGCGTCAAGCGGGGTCCGCGGCTCGTGCAGACCGGCCGTGTCCGTCAGCGTCAGCGGGATGCCGGCCAGCGCCGCCTCCTCCTCCACCCAGTCGCGCGTCGTTGCGGCCATGGGGCTTTCGACCGCCGCCTGCCGCCCGAACAGCCGGTTTGCCAGCGTGCTCTTGCCCGCGTTGACTGGTCCAAGGATTGCTACGCGCACGCCCTCCAGTAGCCGCCGGTCGCGCGCGTATTGCCCGATCATCTGCTGCAGCTCCGTCGCAAACGCGTCGAGGCTTGCGGCGCTGGTGTCTGCCGATGCCGCGTCGAGCCAGCGACGCCAGTTTGCTGCGTGCTGCGCGACGAACTGCACGGCACGGCGCGTGCGGCACCGGGCGAGCGCCTCCGACACGTCCGCGTCCAGCACGGTTTCGCCGGGTTCGCGGTGAAAGTTGCTCCTGTCCTCGGCGAGGTCGCAGATCATGCCGAGCCGGGCCAGCGCCGTCAGCAGCCGCTGCACCGCGCGGATCGAGCCGTGCGTGTGAAACTCGACTTCCCACCCGCCGCGGACCGGCATGGCTGCGGCCAGCACGTCGTCGAAGTCACCCTGATCGTCGAAGAGGTGCCCGCGCACGAGTTGGCCGGATGTTTCAAACGGGTCGCGGCCGGTAGACGGGCGAAACACAGCGAACACCTGGTCGCGCGGATCGGCGCCCGTGAGACGCACAACGGCGATCGCCCCTTCGCCCACCGGGGTGAGCAAACAGGCGTGCGCCGGCGGTAGGGGGGGGTCACTCATCGCACGCGTCGGTTTGCAACAGATAGAGTCGGTCGGCCAGATCGACGCCGAGCAAACCGAGGTCGGGCACGACCGCGTCAACGAAGTCGCACACCTCGCCCATCCGGGCCGCGTCGCCGCCGGTAAACAGCAGCTTTGGCCATTTGCCGAACGACTCCGCCATCGACTCGACCAGTTCCCGCACCGCGCCGCGCAGGCCCGTGACGATGCCGGTGCGGATCGCCTGCCGGGTGTCGCGGCCGAGAAGCTGCACCGGGCCGCTCGTATCGACCAGCGGCAGCGCGGCCGTGTGCTCGTTCAGTGCCCGCGCTGCGAGCCCCAGTCCCGGCAGGATCGCGCCGCCGATGAACACGCCGTTGTCCGCGACGGCGTTGACCGTCGCCGCCGTGCCGAAGTCGACGACGACGCACGCGGCGCGCGTCCGTGCGAACGCCGCTGCGGCCGCGCAGATGCGGTCGATGCCCACCGTCTCGGGCTCATCCACGTCGAGCGGCAGAGGCACGGGGATGTCGCGCCCGACCACTCCACACGGAACGTCGTGCCGCCGTTCGAGAAACGCGCGGAGTACCGCCGTCGCGGCCGGCACCACCGAGGCAATCGCGATCCGGTCGAACTGCGTCTGCTCCCATGTACTGGAGAATTCGTTCACAAGCGCTGCGTTGGCGACGAGATCGGCGGTGGCAACGGTGGCGCGGTCGACGAACGCGCCATCGCGCGACGAGCCGAACTGCGTGTGCGTGTTGCCGATACTGATCGCCAGCCGCAACAGGCCGTCGAGCGGCACAGACGCCGCGCCGTTTCCGCTGGCCGCCGCTGCATTCACGATGCCTCCTCCGCCGCGGGTGCCTGCTCTACGCCTGGCGCTTCGTTGGCTGCATCCGGCTCGAACGCCTCGTGGGGCGGGGTCAGCGGCGCCGGCGGTTCCGGACGAACCGCCCGCTCCGCCTCGATCAGCCGCCACAGCCGGTCCGTCAACTCCGCCAGCCCGCGCCCGGTCACCGCGCTGATGCCAACAACATCCTGCCCGAGCGCATCACGGAATGCCGCGAGCTGCTCGTCGGCGTCCGTCAGGTCCATCTTGGTTGCCACAATCATCTCCGGTTTGGCGGCCAGCGTCTCCGAATAGGCTGCCAGCTCGTGCCGGATCGTCCGGTACGCCTCGATCGGATCGGGCGTCCCCGGCAGCGGCGAAATGTCCACCAGGTGCAGGATACACCGCGTCCGCTCAATGTGCTTGAGGAACGCATGCCCGAGCCCGCTGCCAAGGTGCGCCCCCTCGATCAGCCCCGGAATGTCCGCGATGATAATCCGCCGGAAATCGCTCAACTCGGCGATCCCGAGCTGCGGTTCGAGCGTCGTGAACGGGTAGTCCGCGATCTTCGGCCGCGCCTTCGATACCCGTGACAGCAGCGTGCTCTTGCCCGCGTTCGGCAGCCCGACCAGCCCCACGTCGGCCATCAGCTTGAGCTGCAAGCGCAGCCACCGCTCTTCGCCCGGCGTGCCGGGGTCGGCGCGGCGCGGCGCCTGGTTTGTCGAACTGACGTAGTAGCGGTTGCCGTACCCGCCGCGCCCGCCCCGCGCGATCGTCACCTCCTGCCCCGTCTGCCACATGTCGCGCAGCAGCACCTCGCGGTCGCGGTCGATGATCAGCGTGCCCACCGGCACGTTGATGATCAGGTCTCGCCCGCTGCGCCCATGGCGGTTCGCGCCCGACCCCGGCCGGCCGGCCGGTGCCTTCCAGTGATGTCGCCCGGCAAAGTCGAGCAACGTGTTCAGCGTCGGATCGGCGCGGAAGATCACCGACCCGCCGTGGCCGCCGTCGCCGCCGTCCGGCCCGCCGCGCGGAACGTATTTCTCACGCCGGAAGCTGACGCACCCCGCGCCGCCGTCGCCGCCTTTGACGTAGATCACCGCTTCGTCGATGAACATCGCGCCGCCCGCGTCCGTTCAAAGAAAATGGAGAGTGCCACGCCGGTGACACCCTCCACGGTTTCCATGCTGCAATGAAATGGGCTCGTCTCTACGACGCCGACGGCACGACGCTGACGACGCGGCCCTTGTAGTTGACGATCCCGTCGCGCAGCGCGAACAAGGTGTCATCGCGCCCGCGCCCGACGTTCAGCCCCGGTTTGAACGGCGTGCCGCACTGACGCAGGATGATCGTCCCGATCGTCACTTCCTGCCCGCCGAAGCGCTTGACGCCGCGAAACTGCGGGCCGCTGTCGCGCCCGTTCTTCGTACTACCCTGTCCCTTCTTATGTGCCATGACGTCGTCGCTCCGTATTGCTCAGGCGCCCGCAGATAAGACAAACGATGCCGGCTTTGGCGCCCGTGATTCTAGCGCATCACCCATTCCTGCGCCGTACGGATCGGCCGCGCGGCTGCTCGGGTCTGCGCATCACCGGGAAGATCGTACCTTATCGCCAGCGTTCTGTGAAGGGTGAAGTACCGCGGATTCACCTCCCGCGGCACGGTCAATCCGTCCGCCAATGGCTCCTCAATCTGCTCCGGCCGGTCCGGATCGTATGTCGGGTTCCGAACCTGCGTGGCCTCCTGGCTGAGCCCGGAGACGTAAACCGTGAATTTGTCGCTATTTGTGCTGAAATCCGGCCAGATGGCCACGCCATCCCGCGCGTTGTCCTCGCCCTGCAGAATCCGCCCGACAATCCGGGCATGCGGCAGAAGCAGCGGCCGATCCGATGCATGCTGCCGCTGGATCGCCGCAAACACCGTCCCCGGCACGTTCTGCTCGCTGCGGTAGACCGCGCCGTCCTCCGCGATCACATCGAACCGCGGCAGAAAGTCCACCTCCTGCCCCGAATCGTTGACCACCTTGTAGAGCAGGTACCAGTACGTTCTCGTTCCCGACTGCCCACCCGCCGACACCTCGATTCTCTGCAGATCCTCGTAGTAAAACGTCAGCATCCAGCCGCTGGGCACCGGCTTCGGTTCCGGGGCCGCGAGGGCGACGACCGCCATCAACGAACAAATCGCAAGGGTCATGGGAGTCCCGCCAGAGGAACAGTCGGCTTCAGGGCTTGGGTGGGTCTATAGGTTCCGGACGTCGGCCGCTCCGCGTCCGCGCTGCTGCAAATCCGGCATCTGCGTTCCTCGCGCGATTCTATCCCTCACGCATGGCGTGTCAACGCGATTCCGCCACGTCCGCGCTGAGCGCGGCAGCCAATCGGCGCCTCACCCGACACGCCGAGTCGTACGCCACGCAATTCCCAGCGGCCAGACCCCCTGGACCGGCAGTAGGCCGCCGTCGGGCGTGACGGACTGCGATGGGTTTCTCATCGCCCCCATTCCAAGTATGATATTTTGTTCGGTTCCACGCCGGCGCCGACGCAACCGGAAAGGAAATTACGGATGAAGTCACTGCGAACACTCTCCCTGTGCGGATTGACGTTACTCGTGCTCTGCCCCGCGGCACTGGCCGACACGCCACTGCCCAGCGACTCACGTATCGTCAAGGGCCGCCTCGCCAACGGCCTCACCTGGATGTACCGCGAGCACAATAACCCGCCCGGCAAGATGGCGATGATGATGCACGTGCGCAGCGGCTCGCTCAACGAGACGGATTCGCAGCGCGGCCTGGCCCACTTCATGGAGCACATGGCCTTCAACGGCACGAAGCACTTTGCCCCCGGCGATCTCGTCAAGTACTTCGAGAGCATCGGCATGCAGTTCGGCGCCGATCTCAACGCCTTCACCAGCTTCGATCAGACCGCCTACATCCTCTCCCTGCCCAACGTCGACGAGGACACCCTCGACAAGGCGCTGACCGTACTCAGCGACTACGCCTTCCGCTGCCTGCTCCTGCCCGAGGAGATCGACAAGGAGCGCGGCATCATCCTCGAGGAGAAGCAGATCCTCGTCGTCAAGTCCAACCAAGCGCAC
>CAZNDQ010000268.1:0-6078 GCA_964571825.1 uncultured Planctomycetales bacterium
ATGGCCGTGGGTCAGACGCTGCCCATGCGCGGCAACGCCCTCGTCAGCGTCAACGACCCCGACAAGCCGCGCGTCGTCCCCATCGCCCGCGACCTGCACGAACTCGGCTTCGACCTCTTCGCCACCGTCGGCACGCACAAAGTCCTCGCCGAAGCCGGCGTGCCCTCCGTGCTCGTCTCCAAACAGCAGGGCCAGGACAAGCCCTTCCTGCTCGACATGATCCTCGACGGCACCCTCGACCTGCTGATCAACACGCCGATCCACACCGGTCGTGCCTCCGACGAAGGCCGCTGGCGCGCCGCCGCCTTCGCCCGCAAGATTCCGCTCATCACCACGCTTGCCGGGGCCCGCGCCGCCATCGCCGCCATCAAGGCCATCCGCGCCGGCCGCTGGGGCGTCCGCCCGCTTCAGGAATACGTCGCGCAGGGGGTGCTCGCATGATCTGTCGACTCGCCTTGCAGGACGGCTCCGTCTTCGAAGGCCAGCACTTCGGCGCCGCCGGCACCACCTGCGGCGAGGTCGTCTTCAACACCAGCATGACCGGCTACCAGGAAATCCTCACCGACCCCTCCTATCACGGCCAGATCGTCACCATGACCGCCCCGATGATCGGCAACTACGGCGTCAACGAACAGGACATGGAGTCGGCGCGCCCCGCCCTCTCCGGTTTCGTAATCAAGGAGCTCTCGCCGATCTTCAGCAACCAGCGCGCCACCAACTCACTCGAGGAGTTCCTGCGGCGCCACGGCATCATCGGCCTGGCTGGTGTCGACACCCGCGCCGTCACGCTCGCCCTGCGCCACTCCGGCGCGCTGCGCGGCGCCATCAGCACCGAACTCGACGACAAGGCGCTGGTCCGCCTGGCCATCGAGTCGCCGCCGATGCAGGGCCGCAACCTCGTCGGCGGCGTCGCTCCGCGCGAGACGTATTCATGGGCGCAGGGCACGGTTGAGCCGCGGGCCGTCGTCACCGAACGCCAACCCTACCGCGTCGCCTGCATCGACTGCGGCATCAAGCACAACATCCTGCGGCTGCTCGTCGACCACGCCTGTGCGCCCACGGTCTACGGCCCTGACGTGTCGGTGGCCGAGGTGCTCGACGGCGGCTTCGACGGCCTCTTCGTCGGCAACGGGCCCGGCGACCCCCAGGCCGTCACCCAGACCATCCAGATGCTCGACAAGGTCATCGGCAAACTGCCCATCTTTGGCATCTGCCTCGGCCACCAACTGCTCGCCCTCTCCCTCGGCGCCAACACCTACAAGCTCAAGTTCGGCCACCACGGTGCCAACCACCCCGTGCAAAACCTTGACACCGGGCACGTCGAGATCACCAGCCAGAACCACGGCTTCGCCGTCGAGGCCGGCTCGCTCGAACGCTGCGGCGCCCGCATCACCCACCTCAGCCTCAATGACCGCTCCGTCGAGGGCTTCCGCCACCGCGAGCAGCCCGTCTTCGCCGTGCAATACCACCCCGAGGCTGCCCCCGGCCCGCACGACTCCCGCTACCTCTTCGCCGAGTTCGTCCAACTGATGGACGCCGCGCGCCGCTGATTAACGCCGCCGCGCATCGCCGTCCGCCCCATCATCCGGTACATTATCGGCTGTCGCGGCGCCGCTCGCCGCCGCGAAACCCGACGCCGCCCGCCGCGACATCGTCTCGCAAGCCGCCCGCCCTGCTTGTCGATGCTTGTCCACCGGCCGGGTCCGGGCGGCGGCGATACCGATAACCATCGGCCTGTCGCGATCGAGCGAGGGAGCCTGCAAGTCATGTCTGAAGTCTCATCGTCCGACGGCCCGCAGTTCGTCCTCCCGGCCGCGCAGCGCATCCCCGTCGCCGACGACCTCGCGCGCCGCGCGCCCATCCCCACTTCGCGCATGTTCCTCATCAAAAAATCGCTCACCGCCTACCGCGCGGCCAACCCCGACGAACCGATGTTCGACATGTCGCAGGGTGACGGCGGCGCCAGCCTGCCCGGAGTCCCGCTCGACGTGCTCGACCGCGCCCATGCGCTGCTGCGCAGGCAGGGAACTGCCTACGACATGCCCTACGGCTGCGATGCATACCGCCGCGCCGTGATCGAACAGTACTGGAAGGTCGAACCCGACGGCGGCATCGCGCCGGCCAACATCGTCGCCACCGTCGGCGGGCGAGACGCGCTGCTCAAGGCCTACGAGGCGATGCTGCTGCTCGGCCACGGCCGCTCCGGCGACATCGTCCTCACCTCGCGCGTCCCCTGGATCAGCTACAACTGGGGGCCCTACAACGTCGGCGCCAACGTCATGCTCGCCCCCGGCGACCCGCGCGCGGGCTGGGCCTACACATCCGAGGCCATTGAGGAATGTGTCCGCGTCGCGGCTGGCGACGGGCGAAAGATCGCCTGCCTCATCGTAACCTCGCCCGACAACCCCACCGGCCGCACGCTCTCGCCCGCGCGCCAGGCTGAGTTGGGCCGCGCCGCCCTCCGCGCCGGCGTCGCATACGTACTCTACGACTGGATGTACCACTGGGTCAGCGACGACGGCCCGACCGACCTGAGCGCGTTCCTGCGGCAGTTCGAGCCGGCCGAGCGCCCGCGAATCGTCATCCTCGACGGCATCACCAAGTCTCTCGGCGGCAGCAACATCCGCAATGCCCACCTCGTCGCCGACGAAAAACTGGTGAATGTGATCCAGGCGCGCGCCTCGCACGGCGTGATCCCGAGTTTCCATAGCCAGGCCGTGGCAATGGCCGCCTTCGAGATCGGCATGGAGAAAGCCTGCGCCGGGATCATCGGCCCCACCGCCGCCAGCCGCCGTATCGCCCGCGACTTCTTCGCGGAAAAGAATCTGACCGCCATCCTCGGCCAGGGCTATTACGCCTTCGTCGACGTCGGCCCCTGGCTCGACTCCGTCTTTCCGACGGACAGCGCCGAGATGGGCATGTACCTCGGAGAGAAATGGGGCCTCGCCGTCGTCCCCGGTGAGTTCTTCTCGCCGCACGGACGCCGCTGGATCCGCCTCTCCTACGCGCTGCCGCCCGAGACGACGCGCGGCGGACTACAACGCCTCTGGGAAGCGCTCGCAGCGCTGAAGAAAAAGTAATCGCACCGGTGCAGGCGGCCCGGCCCGCCGCCCGCCCGCACGAACCATCGGGGATCGAGGACGAAGGGGAACGCCGTCTTGAGCAGCCAACTCACCGGATTCGTCGACAACTACCTCCACGCGCGCGAAACGGCGCTGCAGTCGCACTTCGCGCGCGGTACCAGCGGCATGGAGGTCGAGTGGAACGTGCTCGACTCGGGCTTCTGCCCCATGCACCAGGTCGGCAGCGGCGCACACCGCGAGTCCTTTATCGACGCCCTCACCCGCCGCCACCTCCCCCCCTCCATCGCCGACCGCCACGTCCTCGAAGTCTTTCACTGGATGACCGAGTGGATCACGCGCCCCTACTACTCGCCCATCGGCACGATCTACGAGGCGCGACTGCTCGAAGCCTGCCTGCTCAACATCCTCAGCGAAGCGGGCCTGATGTGCGGCGAACGCCTCTACGTCTGGCACGGCAACGTTCCCTGGCCCATCCGCGTCACCTACGAATCGATTCCCGACTCCATCGAACTCGCCAAGCGACGCTACTTCGAGCGCTGCATCGACATGTTCGGCTCGGCGCTGGCCACCGCCGGCGTCCACTCCAACCTCTCCCTGCCCGAGCCGCTGCTTTCGCTCGACCTCGTCCACCGCACCCCCGCCGGGCCCGGCGGACAGGATCTCGTCGCCTACCGCAACGAGGTCTACATCTCCGCCGCGCGCGTCCACCGCGCCTTCTCCGCGATGTTCGGCGCGGTGATGGCCAACTCGCCTCTCCGCGCCGAATGGCGCGACGGCGAACCCGTCCTGCTGCTCACCGACGACGACTCCGTCCGCCTGATGCAGTTCCCCAACCCGCCGGAACTCGATGTGCCCGACCTCTACCGCAGCCACGCCGACTACGTCCGCATCTCGCACGACCTCGTTCGCCGCGGCGTCCGCTTCGGCAACAACAACTGGACGCCCACCCGCGCCCGCTCCGACCGCGAGTACGTCGAACGGCTCATCCACATCACCTCTGACCAGCTCGAGGAACTGCACCGCAAGGGCCTCTACCGACACGAGCGCCCGGGCTCGGCCGACGAAGTCGCCCGACGCATCCAGACCGCCAACATGCTCGCCCGCGTCGATATCCCCATGGCGCGCGTCGAGCTGCGCACCGACGAGGGCGGACAGTCGCTCGACCTCGACATCGCCAGCCTGATGCTCAAGGAGCTGCTGCTCATCCGCTCTTACGCCGATCCCGGCTTCGGCGCCGCGTTCACCTACGACGCCGAGTGCATCGGCCGCGCCCGCCGCAACGAGGCCCTCGCCGCACAGCGCGGTTTGCGCGCCATCATCGAGCACCCCTTCACCGGCACCGGCGTCCCGATGCGCGAGTTTCTCGCCTGGACCATCGAGCAGGTGCGCGAGCTGGCCATGGCCCTCGACTGGTGGGGCCGCCTCGAACCGCTCCGCGCCATGGCCGGCGGCCAGCCCAGCGCCGCCGAACGCCTCCGCGCACGCCTCCGCCGCGAAATCGGCGACGACAACATTGTGCCGGTGCAGTTGATGCAGCAACTGGCCGTCCAGCGCGAAGAGGAGGTGCAGCGCGACGTCCGCTACATCGTCGATCACCTGTCCGACCTCGGCGTCGAGGCCCCCAAGCTGCACGACCTCGTCCAGCGCGCCCGCGACGCCGCCGGCGACAACCCCTCGCCGCCGATCCGCTTCGACCTCGGCCCGGCCGTCGCCGCCGTGCCCGCCGAAATGGACAAGACGACCGAGATCGTCGAGCTGGCCAGACAGCTCATCCGCATCCCCTCCGTCACCACCGGCGGCCCTGAACGACTTGAAGACGTGCACCGCGCCGCGCGCTTCGTCGCCGGCTACCTCCGCGACGCCGGCCTTACCGTCCGCCTCTACGCCGACGACAAGTATCCGTCCGTCTTCGCCCACTTCCCGGGGCGCCTCGGCGCGCCGGCCATGCTCAGCGGCCACTTCGACGTCGTGCAGCCTGATCCCGATGATGGTCAGTTCGAGCCCTTCGTCGACGGCGACTACCTCTGGGGCCGTGGCGCCGCCGACATGAAGACCGTCGTCGCCACCTACATGGTCTGGATGCGCGACACGATACGCCGCAACGTCTCCCCGCCGCTCAACCTGCTGCTCGTCGGCAACGAGGAGATGGGCGAGACCGAACCGGCCGGCACGCCGCACGTGCTCGCCGAACTGATGAACGAGAACGGCTACGCGCCGCGGCTGATGATCGTCGGCGAACGCACCGGTGAGAAGGGCGACGAACTCGCCGGCTCCCTTGGCGTCGAGAACCGCGGCGTCTACCGGCTTGAAATCGTCGCCTTCGGCGAAAAAGGCCACACCGGCACCGGCGAAGTGCACGACGACCTCGCCATGGCCCTCTTCGCCGCGCGCGAATACATCAGCGGCGTGCTCACCGAAGGTCTGACGCTCAAGGCCGCCGACGGCTGGACCAGCGAGTTCCGCTTCCCCTTCATCAACGTCGGCACCTGCGGCACGTTCAACATTACGCCCGACTCGGCGCGGCTCGGCCTCGAAATCCGCCCCATCCCCCAGGATGACGTCAGCGCACTCGTCGAAAAAATCGAAGACTGGTGCCGCCACCGCAGTTTGCAGGTCAACGCCGTCGTCACCGATCCCGGCGTCCGCTGCAACCGCGAGAACCCCTACCTCCAGCGGCTCGAACGCGCCGTGCGCGAGACCTTCGGCATCGAACCCGTCATCAGCCGCAAGAAGCCCGGCACCAGCGGCCGCTTCGCCCCAAACGGCAACGCCGTCATCTGGGGACAGAGCGGCATCGGCCCCCACTCCCCCAACGAACGCCACTACATCCCCAGCATCAAGGGCTATTACGATGCGCTGACGCGCTACGCCGAATTGATTACCGTCTGACCCCCCCGCGCGCTCAACTCCGCCGCCGCCGGACCCCGACCACCGCCGACGCCAGCCAGCTCGCCGCGAACAGCACGCACAGCGCCAGCACGATCACCGGGCCCGG
>CAZNDQ010000269.1:0-6071 GCA_964571825.1 uncultured Planctomycetales bacterium
GCTGCGTCTGGCCGCCGAAAGCCTCGCTGCCGACCCGATCTCCGCGCGCCTCGTCGATCTGCGCGTCGGCCGCGGCGGCGCGCCGCGCCCCTCCCTGCGCCGCCTCCGCCGGCGCCTTCACTTCGCCGACCACGCCGCCTTCGACGACCATGTCGCACGGCTTGACCGCGCCAGACTGCAACGGCTCCTGGCGCACCTCGCCGAGCGCGTCTACGGCCGGGGCGAACGGCTCGCGCGCCATCTCTTTGACTCCCTTGACCGCCGCAACCGCGCCCGGCTCCTCATGGGAATTGTCGCCCGGACCCTACCGGCGCCCCGCAGACGCGCACGCCGCTGATTTTTTCGGCGCGCGCGCAAAAACCCGCGCACGTCAGCGCAGGTGAGTACGCGCCAGCATCAACCGAATGTTCGGCGGCTCACGGATTGATGCGGATGATCCCGCGCGCCGTCGCCCGGTCATCATCGTCGGGCAGCGCCGCTTCGCGGATGCGGATATGGATGTAATACGTCTTGTTCGGCGTCGCCGTGATGAATGCCGGCGGCGTCCACGTCAGCGCGCTCGGCGTCGCCGGCAGGTCCTCGGCGATGATCCCCGCCGTCGTCCCCAGGCCCGACAGCGCCGACAGCGCCGCTCCCAGCGCCAAGTCGCCGGTGCCCGCCTCCTCCGACTGCGAATCATCAAACCAGAGGTCCACCCGCGGCGACCCGCCCAGCGAGTTCACGTTCCACGTGATCTGGATCTCGTTGCCCGGAATGTCATCTTCGTTGTACGTCGTGTTGCTGTTCGGATTCGTCAGCGTCACCAGCGGCGCGTTCGGCGTCCGCCGCAGCCGCACCTGACCGTTGGCCAGGTCAATCACCAGCGTCGCGTCCGGCACGTTGAGGATCCCGCGGATGTTGTAGATGCCCGTCGGCACGTCCGCCCCCGCGCTCGTCGTCAACTGCCAGACCACCTGATCCGACGACGGCGTCGGCGCGGCCGGCTGCGTGCGGTTCGAGACGATCAGGATGTCGTTCGAGTTGTTGTTCGTCGTGTCCGGGTCCGCCTCGAGGCTGATCACGCCGTCCTCGTTGCTCTGGTAGTCCCAGATGATGTCCACTGTCTGTCGCACCGAGTAGTTGACGTTGCCCGCACCGCCCGAACTCCCCGCGTTCGTCGCCAGCGTCAGCGTCGTCGCCGCCACGTTCGTGATCTCGTACACCCCCGGCGTCGCCCCCGTGCCGCTCGTGATCCGCACCGCGTCGCCGAGCATCACGCCGTCGTTGACGAAGTCCGCCCCGCCGTCGGTCAGCGTGAACGGCCCGCCACCGCCGCCGTTCGCCACGTTCGCCGTCGTCCCCGTCACCTGGTTCAGCGCCACGTCGACGCCCGCCGTCACCGGCGTCAGCAGGTTCAGCGTCGTCGGCACGCCAACGCCCGTCACCTTCAGCTTCGACTTGCTCGTCGCCACGTCGACGTCGGACCCGCCGCCGCTCTTGAGCCGCGCGTGGATGAAGTATTCGCCGGACGCGACGTTGACGACCTCCCAGTTGAACCGGTCCGCGTCACCGTCCGCGTTCGCACTGAGCCCGCTGACGATCGTGTCCACCACCCCGTTGTTGGGATTGTTGTCCGTGTCGTATTCGAGGGTGATCGTCTCGTTCCCGACGACGGTAATGTCCGCCCAGCGGATCGTGAACGTCGAATTCTGATTGACCGTCACCGGGTCGAACAGGCTCGCCAGAGTGATCACCGGCGTCGTCGCGTTCGGCCGGTAGTGAATCAGCGTGTTCGACGTCACCGTGACCGCACTGTTCGACGGCGTGCTGAGCACGGCGACGACGCGATACGGCCCCTCGTCCACCGGGCCGCGGTCGATGCTCCCGCCGTTCCACGAGAACGGACTGCCGCCGGTGTAGTTGTTGGCGATGCGATACTCGTTGTTGTTGTTGAACTCGCTGTCCGGGTCGAGGAAGAGGTTGATCGAGATCGTGTCGCCCGCGTCGGGGTCGCGCTGATTCCACGCGATCAGCTCGTTGACGCCGTCGTCCGAGTCGAACTCCGCGTTCGTCGCCCCCGGCGTGGTGAACTCCAGCTCCGGCGGCGTATTCGGGATCGTCACCCGGCCCGACGCCACCGAGACGTGGTCCGGGTTCGTCACTGGATCGCCGTTGTTGCCGATGTATGCGAACACGTGATACTGACCCGCCGCGACGGCCGGCTGCGTAATATCATCCGGATGCCAGTCCCACAGCCACCGGTCCGGGTTCACCGGCGGCGCCGGCACATCGTCCGGATCGGGGTCGGCATTGATCCCCGCCTGGATCGTCACCTCCGCCGCGCCCGTCTCGCTCGACTGCAGCGGTCGCGAATCGTCGTCGTAGCGCAGCGTGATCGTCGTGCTCCCGTCCGTGTCTTCGTCCACCCACGTGATTGCCACCGCCGCGCCGTTGACGTTCGCCGTCACATCGGTCAGCGGCGCGTCCAGCACGATCCGCGGCTCGCCCACCCCCGTCACCACGCGCACGGCCCCCTCGAACTGGATGTCGCGCGTGTTCGTCGCGTCGCTCGTCCGCCCATAGAACGCGTACGTCGCCGGCGGCACGGCGTTCCCGTCCGCGTCCAGCGTCGCCGACCAGAGAAAGTTCAGGTCGGCCGGGTCATCCTGCATCGGCAGCGCCACGTTCCGCGCCAACTCGATCTCGTTCAGGTTGCCCAGCGTGTCGTCGAAGTCGATGACGAAGTCGACGAGCCCCACCTCCTCCGGATCGTGCGCGCGATAGGGGGTCGTCTTCGCATTCCCGACGACCACCTCGATGTCGCCCGTCAGCGTGTACTCCACGTCCCCCGCGCCGAACGAATCGCCCGGGTTCGTCTCCAGCTTCAACTGCGTCTCGCTCGTCGGTGTCTCCGAGACCTCGTATTCGCCCGGCGTCACACCCGAGCCCGCCGTGAACTCGACGATGTTCCCCGCGATCACACCCAGCGTGACAAACTGCGCGTTCGGATCGTTCAGCAGGAACGGCCCCAGCCCCGAGTTGTTCGTCACGTTTGCCCCGTTGTCGTCGCCTTCCGCCTTCGGCCGGACAAACTCGAAGAACGGCGGCAGGTTCGGCAGAATCACCCGCCCCGGTGCCGCGTCCACCACCCGGTTGTTCGCCGAATCCGTAATTACGCCGAAGATCGTGTACGTCCCCTGCCGCGTCCCCGCGTGGAACCACTGGAACCGGTTCTCGGTGTCGCTCACCTTGATGCCCGACTTGATGATCTTCTCGTTCCCCGAGTTGTGCAGCGGATCCGCCTGGTCCGTGTCCGGGTCGATCCCCAGGCTCAGCACCGCCTCCGGATCGCTTGACGAATCCACCCAGATGATGTTGATGAAGCTCCCCGGAATCCCCATCGTGTCCGCCGACGGGTTCGTCATGTTCAGCGTCGGCAGCACGCCGTCCACCTGGATCTTCGTGTCCGAAAGATACTTGAGCTGATTCACCTGCCCCGGGTTGATGATCGCGCGGATGTAGTACGACCCCGTCGCCAGCCGCGCCGCGTCCACGTCGCTCCCGTCCCACTCGAACTGATCGCTCGCCTCGTCCGGCCCGAGTTGCCGGTTGTTCAGAATCGTCTTCGCGTTGCCGTTGCTGTCATCCGTGTCCGGGTCCGCCTCGAGCCGGATCTGCGAGTTCGTGGCGTACTCGCTATCCTGCCAGGTGATGGCCACCGACCCGTTGTCGTCGTTGATCGCCGGGTTCGAGAGCTGCACGATGTAGCGCACGTCCGCCTCGCCGCCCGAGTCCCCCGCGTCCCCGCTGAGCTGCAGCACCGTCTCCGTCACGCTTGAGATCGTGTAGTTCCCCACGACCGAGCCCGACCCCGAGAAGATGCGCGCCGTCCGCCCCGACTGCACGCCCGCTTTGACGAAGTCGGCCGTGTTGTCGCGCAGCGTGAAGGGGCCCGAGCCGCCGTTGTTCGCCAGGATTCCATCGCTCCCCCCTACGCCCGTGAAGAGGAAGTTGAATGGGATGACGATCTGCGCCGAAGACTGCCGGATCTCGCGCGCCCCGTCCGGGTTGTCCAGCACCGCGATCACCCGATACCGCCGCGCCGGCAGCATCTGCCCCAGGTCGTTCCGCCCGTCCCAGTCGAACGTGTCGCTCGCGCCGTCCGCCATCGCGTCCCGGTTGCTCAGGATGATGGATTTGGATTCGTTTCCCGCCTCGTCCGTGCTCGAAACCTCGAGCCGGATCACCGCGCCGGCCGACATCCCCTCGTCGATCCACTGCACCTTCGCCGTCTTGTTCGGACCGACGTAGTCATCCTCAGACGGCACGATCACCGACAGCGCAAACGGAAACTCGAACGGGACGAACGGATCGCCCGGCGGCACGCAGCAAAGCCCCAGCAGACCGGCCCCGGCGAGCAGCAAGCTCGTCGCCCGACCCCGGCGCCGTGTCGCCGTTCGCGTCCTGCCGACATGCATGCGGATCAGATTCCCTTTCAGAGCCCGGCCGGACCGGGGAAATGACGCCCCTCGGCCCCCCACCAACCTGGGCGACTCACGCCAAGCGCCGCCCGGTACTCCCGCAAGCCTGAACCGGCCCCGGCCGCGCGCCCCCAAAAAACGGGGCGATCCCGCGTCGCCTGCTCCCCCGCCGGCACATTCCCCAAGTATCGGCTGCAACGGAGTTACTGTATTATTCGGTAGGCCAATGGCCAGTCAACCTGCTACCCAAGCACCCACACCTACGTCAGATAACACCTTGCCGTTCGCCCCGCCTGTGCACACTTCCCGAGGGCATCCGCGCGAAATTCGATCCACGTAACCACCTGTATCAAAAATTGACACATCTCGGCCCGAACCCTATGCTGTAAACATGGCCATTCGCGCATCCATGAACGTGTCCGTGACGCCCGAACTCGAAAAGTTCGTCCAGGACCTCGTCGCCACCGGGCGCTACCACTCCGCCAGCGAAGTCTTCCGCGAGGGGCTCCGCCTCCTCGAACGCGCCGAGCACGAGCGACTCCTCGACAAGTGGCTTCTCCACGGCCTCGCCCCCGAGGAGGAAGCGCTGCTCCCCCCGGAGATGCTTAACAAGGCCCGCGCCGACATCCGCGCCAAGATACAGGAAGGACTGGACGCGCTAAACCGCGGCGACTACGTGGACGGCGAAGAGTTTATGGCCAAATGGAAGGCCCGGTTAGATGCCGCCGCCGCTATTGAACGAGAACAGACCACGGTACAACGGGAGGCATGAGGCGCGACTTTGTTCTCTCCGGGCCCGCCCAACGCGATATCGAGGAACTTCTTGACTACGTCTCCGAAACCAGCGGCCCCAGCCGTGCTCTGCATGTTCACCAGGCACTTCGCGCAGCATTTCAGAAAATCGCCGACATGCCCGACCTCGGACATTTCCACGACGACCTGACGCCCGGGCGGGTCCGCTTCTATACGGTTTGGGCCTATCACATCATTTACAAGCCCGAGACCACACCAGTAATGATCGCCCGCGTTCTGCACGGCGCCCGAGGTATTCGCCTTGAACTACAAGAGGGTATCGAGTGACCTTGGAGTCATCACCGGCCGGATTTATCGGCACGACCGTCCGGTTGCGAGGGGCGGGAATGGCGATCGGCTGGACTCGGCGGGTTTTGCCCCACTTCACAGTAGCCGGGACAGCCCCCCCCGCGGTATAATCGGCAGCGTTGAGCGAGCGCAAGCCCGCCCGTTCCAAGGGGTTGATAACGGCTTGGGGAGAGGGCCCGCGGTTCCCGCGGGAGGCATCGGCATCGTTGCACAGGCGACCGCAGCGGCCGCAGACGACACGGACTCGCGCCGCCAAGCGGACGCCCGACTCGCAAGTAGCCCGAACCTCGGCTGCCGATTCATGGTGGAGATCATCCATGTACGGTCCAAATCGTCCTGACGGCACGGTCCAGACGACGCGCCTCCGCGCGCCCGGTCGGTCATTCCGTTCGTACCTCCCGGCGCTGCTGGCGCTGCTTGGCCTGGCCGGCTCCTCAGCCTATGCCGTCGCGCCCATCGTCCCCCCATGGGAGGACCCCGAGATAACCGCGCAGCGCGATCTCGGCGCAC
>CAZNDQ010000270.1:0-6069 GCA_964571825.1 uncultured Planctomycetales bacterium
CAGAGCAGCGGCGGCAGCTTCGGCGGGGGGAATATCAACGAGGTGGTGGAGGAGGCGATCCGCTCGTATCAGGAGCAGGCGGCCGGGGCGGGGGTGACGATCGTCTGCGACCTGTACGACCGCATGCCCGGCGTGCGCGGGAACAATCTGTACCAGGTGTTCTGCAACCTGATCAAGAACGCGCTGGACGCGATGGAGAGCGGCGGGCGGCTGACGGTGACGACGCGGCTGGTGGACGCCCAGGCGTGCATCCGCTTCGAGGATACGGGCGTCGGGCTGCCGGACGACTTCGAGCGGATCTTCGAAGCGTTTTACACGACGAAACCGCCGGGCAAAGGCACGGGGCTGGGCCTGGCGATCTGCAAGGAGCTGATCGAGCGCTATAACGGCCGGATCGTCGCCGGGCGGCGCGAGGGCGGTGGGGCGGTATTTGACGTGCTCATTCCGCTGGATGCGTGCGTCGGCGCCGGACGGTGACGCGGGTCGGGTCGAGGGAGAACGGCATGGCGGCAGGCAAACAGCACATTCTGGTGGTCGATGACGACCGCTTCATCCTTGAGTCGCTGCGCGAGTTCCTGCAGCTCGAGGGGTACGAGGTGGACACGGCCGCGGGCAGGCCGGAGGCGCTGCGGCAGATCGAGATACGCGAGTACGTCGTGATCGTCACCGACGTCAACCTGCCGACGGGGAGCGGCTTTGAGCTACTGCACATCGTGCGCAAGCGGTTTCCGCAGACGGTGGTGATCGTCATCACGGGCTATGGGACGATCGAGAGCGCGGTCGAGGCGATCAAAATGGGGGCGTACGATTACCTGACCAAGCCCGTCATCGACGATGAGATCAAGGTGCGGGTGGAGCGGGCGTTTGCGCAGCAGGCGCTGCTGCGCGAGAATCAGTCGCTGCGGCGGCAGCTCGACCTGCGCTACGGGCTCGATCACATCGTCGGGCACAACTACAACATGCTGAAGGTCTTCGACCTGATCGAGATGGTGGCGGACACGCGGACGACGGTGCTGATTCAGGGGGAGTCGGGGACGGGCAAGTCGTTGATCGCGCGGGCGATCCACCACCGCAGCCAGCGCAGCAAATCGCCGTTCGTCGAGGTGTCGTGCGGGGCGATTCCGGAAACGCTGCTCGAGAGCGAGCTGTTCGGGCACGTGAAGGGGGCGTTTACCGGGGCGGTGACGGACAAGGCGGGGCGTTTTACCGCGGCGGATACGGGCACGTTGTTTCTGGACGAGATTTCGAGCGCTTCGCCGTCGCTGCAGGTCAAGCTGCTGCGCGTGTTGCAGGAGCGGCAGTTCGAGCCGGTGGGCAGCAACCGGACGGAGACGGTGGACGTGCGCGTCATACTGGCCAGCAACGCGCCGCTGGAGGAGGAGGTGCGCAGCGGGCGGTTCCGGCAGGACCTGTTCTACCGGGTGAACGTGGTGACGATTCATCTGCCGCCGCTGCGCGAGCGGATCAGCGACATCCCGCTGCTGGCGGATCACTTTCTGCGGAAGTACGCCGCCGAAGTGGGCAAGGAGGTGCTGCGCTTCAGCGATGAGGCTCGCGCCGTCCTGCAGCGCTACGACTGGCCCGGGAACGTGCGCGAGCTGGAAAACGTCGTCGAGCGCGCGGTGGTGCTTGCACGGGGGCGGACGGTCGACGCGGAGTTGCTGCCGGCGTCGCTGCTGCGGGAGCGGCAGGATGAGGGGGAGCCGGCGGGCGAGTACCGGCCGCAGTCGCTCAAGTCGGCGCTGGAGGAACCGGAAAAGCGGATCATCGAGGCGGCGCTGCGGGCGAACAACTGGAATCGCAAGCAGACAGCGGACCTGCTCGAAATCAACCGCACGACGCTCTACAAGAAGATGAAGCACTACGGGCTGGAGGCGGACCCGGCACACGTATAGTCCAGAGTACGACCGTCGCCCGGCCATTCGGGATTCCCGCGGGGACATCCCGCGCCGCGGTTCGTACAATGACCGCATGACCGCACTGATTGCTTCGATCACTTCCGACAACTGGGCGGGGATGCTGCGCGATGCGGAGGGGGCGCTGGCGCGCGGAGCGGACCTCGTCGAGCTGCGGCTGGACCGGCTGCACGACCCGGCCGCGGAGCGTCCGGCGGCGCTGCCGGGGGCGCTACACGGGCGCGTGGTGCTCACGCTGCGGCCGGCGGACGAGGGTGGAAACTACACGGGTGATGAGCGAGAGCGACTGGGGATATTGGCGGGTCTGGCGGCGGGGGGGGCGGCGCTCGCAGACCTGGAATGGGCGCGGGTGGAAACGCCGGCCGATGCGGCGGCGGTCGATGAGGTGGTGCGAGCAGCGCGCGCGATCATCCTCTCGTCGCACGAGTTCGGCGGTCGGCCGGTCGACCTCGAGGCGCGATATCACCGGATGTGCGCGTGGCCGCGCGCGAGCGTGGTGAAACTGGCGTGGGCGGTGAGCAGCGCGGAGGAGAGCCTGGCCGCGCTCGATCTGCTGCACCGGGCGAAGAAGTCGACGATCGCCATCGGCATGGGCGAGGCGGGTCTGCTGTCGCGCGTGCTGGCGCCGAAACTGGGGGCGTTCGGGACGTACTGTGCGCTCCGCGGGGGCGAGGAGGCGGCGGCGGGGCAGTTGACGCTCGAGGAGATGATCGGGCGATACCGCTGGAAGCGGATCGGGCCGGGGACGGAGCTTTACGGCGTGGTCGGCTGGCCGGTGACGCACTCGCTCAGCCCCCATGTGCACAACGCGGCGTTCGCGCACGTCGGGCGCGATGCGGTCTATGTGACGCTGGCGGTGGCGCCGCGCGAAGAGGCGCTGCGGGCGCTGGTCGGCGGGCTGCGGGAGCGCGCGTGGCTCGATGCTCGGGGGCTGAGCGTGACGGTGCCGCACAAGGAGAGCGTGATGCGGCTGCCGGGCGTGGAAGCGGATGCGGCGGCGCGACGGATCGGGGCGGCGAACACGCTGGTGTTCGAGGGGGGCAGGATGCGCGCGCTGAACACCGACGGTCCGGCGGCGATCGAGTCGCTGCTGGCGGGGCTGGGGATCGAGCGCGACGCGCTGGCGCAGTGGCGCGTGGCGGTGCTGGGGGCCGGGGGCGTGGCACGGGCGATCGTCGCCGGGCTGTGCGATCTCGGGTGCGAGGTGACGGTCTACGGGCGGTCGGCGGCGCGGACGGCGGCGCTGGCGCGTGAGTTCCGGTGCGGTGCCGGCGCGTGGGAGGAGCGGATCGACCACGGCGCGCACCTGCTGGTGAACTGCACGCCGCTGGGGATGACGCCGGGCGAAGATGAGACCCCACTGCCCGCCGAACGATTTGCGCCGGCCCGCGCGGTGTTTGACACGGTCTATTCGCCGCGGCCGACGCGGCTGCTGCGCGAGGCTGCGGCCGCCGGGCTGCGGGCCATCGACGGGCTCGACATGTTTGTGCGCCAGGCGGAGATGCAGTTCAGGGCCTGGACGGGGCATAACGCTTCCGTCGAACTCATGCGCCAGGCGCTGCAATAATCCGTTGAACGCTCGGCGAAAGGCGGATCTGCCATCGACCGATATCCATTACATGATGCACTTCCAGCGGCACCGCGCACGACGCCTCACGCTGTTTATCGCCGGTGTTGCCGCGGCCGCGTGCGGCTGCACCTCGCGCGAAAACGACGTGTCCTATAACATGTACATTCGCAATCAGGGGGACATGCCGTTGCTGCGGGCGATGGAGGAGTACGGCCCGGGTCAGTGCGACTTCTGGCTCAACGATCTCGACGCGCGGATTGAAAACGCGGTCTATTGAGCTGCCGCACGGCACGCGATGGCCCCCGGCCGTCGGCAGCCAGCAGCCGCGCAAGTCCATTCCTCGGGCTGACCAACCGCTGGGACGCACAGCGCGAGTCCACAATCGGCTGGCGCGTGCCTTTGGCTCCGTGGGCGGCTAGGATGCGGCGGACGTTTGACGGGCGACGCGTCCTCGACACCCACCGACGACGCCGAATTCGCCCGCGGCGTCATCGACCCGGCGAGCCGCATATGAACGTCGTGCTCATCGGCTATCGCGGCAGCGGCAAGAGCGCGGTGGGTCGCGCGCTGGCCGAGCGGCTGGGCATGTCGTACGTCGACACCGACCAGATGATCCAGGAGCGCGCGGGGCACTCGATCCGGCACATCTTTGAGACCGAGGGCGAAGCGCGGTTCCGCATACACGAAGCGCGCGCGGTCCGTGCCGCCTGCATGAGCGACCGCGCGGTAATCAGCGTCGGGGGCGGCGCGGTGATGAACCCCGACAGCGCCCGCGCACTAAAGGAAGCGGGTCGGCTGGTGTGGCTGCGCTGCCGCGCGGAGACGCTGTGGCTGCGTATCGGCGGCGATCTGCACACGCTGGAACAGCGGCCGAACCTGACGACGCTCGGCGGGCTCGAGGAGATCCGCGCGATGATCGCCCACCGCGAGCCCACCTACCGGGCGCTGGCAGATTTTACGCTCGACACCGACGACCTGTCCGTCGACGAGGTCGTTACGCACATCGAACGCTACGTCAACGGCTGAATCCGATCGCACATCACGAAATCTCGGTCACCCCGCGCTGCGCGAGCGGACTTCGTCCCGAGCGGACGGGTGACATCGGCTTGTCGGGCGTAGCGCGATCGCTGGCCGCGCATACAAGGGGACAGGGTTCGATTGGTGCGAGGCGGCGTCGGCGATTAGATTGGCGGACGGCGGGGGGGTGGCGCGGCTGATTTCGGCAGGTGGAAGACTTCGTGACGCGACCGGACCTGGAAGCGCTGTGGTGGATGCTGTGGATCGGCGCGCTGGGCGGGTGCGTCGGGAGCTTCCTCAACATGCTCATCTACCGCCTGCCGCGGGGGATCGGTGTGCTGCGGCCGCGCGGGTCGATCTGCCCGAACTGCGGCGCGCGCATCCGCTGGTTCGACAACATCCCGCTGCTCAGTTACCTGCGGCTGTGCGGGCACTGCCGGGGCTGCCGGGCGCCGATCTCGGCACGGTATCCGCTGATCGAGGCGGTGACGGCGCTGAGCTTCATGCAGCTGTTTGACGCGTTTTGCGTGGAGGCGGTGCGGGGCGATCTGGCCACATCGCGCGCCTTCGGCCCAACCGAGCACGCGGGCGCGATCTGGCCGATGCTGGTCGCGCACCTGGTGTTGCTGGCCGGGCTTATCGTCGTTTCCGTGATCGACGTCGAGGAGTACTGGGTCGACGTGCGGATCACGTGGTCGGTTGCGGCGGTGGGGCTGATCAGTTATGCGATCGGGCAGCGGGGCGGAAGCGTGCCGGACGCGGGGGCGGCTGTCCCCGCGGGGGTGGTGTATGGCGCGAGCGGCGGGCTGATCCTCTCGTGGCTGGTCGTTTCCGTTTGGCGGGTGATCCGTCCGGAGCGGCGGGAATCGCCCGACGAAACCTGGCGGGGTGCGGAAGCGGCGCGGGATGCGCTGGCGCACGCCGGACAGGCCGGCGCAGCGCGGCACGAGGTGGCTGAGTCGCTGGACGCGCGGGTGGTGCTCGACGTAGGGCCATTGCCGGATGTTGCCGGGACCGGCGCCGAGGTCGGCGGCACCGCGCCGGGCGGGCGCGAGACCGCTCAGGAGGCGAGTCCGCCGGATGACTTCGCGCACCCACCGGCAGGTGCGGGTGCCGACGATTCAGCGCCCGTCGGACCGGACGGCTCCATCGGCGTGGCGGGCGAGTCTGTGACGAGCGCGATGCCCGACATCACCGTTCCGGCGCCGGAGGAGCCGCGCGGGTCGCTGGGGGGGCTGCTCGTGGCGGCGGCGGCGCTGCTGGCGATCGTGGGCTACGCGCTGCTGGTCAGTGTCCCGGCGTGGGAGGCGCTGCCGGTCGGGCGGTTCGCGGCGCGGGCGGGGATCGTTTTCGGGTTGATCTATCTGGCGCTGATCGCGGCGTCGGCGCGGCGGCGCGTGGCTGATGCGGCGATCGCGCACGCCATCGAGCGGGAGCGCTATTCGGCGCGGCAGATGATCTTCGGCGAACTGGCGTACCTGCTGCCGGCGGTGGCGGGGGCGGGGGCGCTGTGGCTCTGGGCGACACGGGCGCCGGAGGTGGCGGCGGGGATCGAGCGTGTGCTGG
>CAZNDQ010000271.1:0-6058 GCA_964571825.1 uncultured Planctomycetales bacterium
CGTCATGCTGAGCGCAGCGAAGCATCTCTAATCACCGGTGCATCCAGCACGCCAGTACATCCCACATCGCACAACCCACATCCCACATTCTTCCGTCGCGGTACTCCGCGACTCCTTCACTGGCCACTGGCCACTGGCCACTGGTCACTGATTCATGCTGAGCGCAGCGAAGCATCTCGAATCATCGGTGCATCCAGCACGCCAACAACTTGCTGGTGCGAGAATCCCTTCTCGCACCCCGATTCCGCGGGAATCCCTTCCCGCGTTCCGTCATGCTGAGCGCAGCGAAGCATCTCTAATCACCGGTGCATCCAGCACGCCAGCGCATCTGACATCCGACATCCCACATCTCACATCCCAAATAATTCCCACGTGGTCCTCCGCCACTCCTCCACTGACCCCCGACCTCTGATCTCTGACATCTGGCACGGGTCACCGATTCGCGTCACCGGCCACTGGACACTGGTTCCGGTCCTATTGGTCCTCCCCCCGGTCCTCACCTTGCGCCCCGCCCCTCTCCGCCTTCTCCCCACTCGCGCGCCACACAAAATCCGCCAGCCACACCAGCATCGATTCTCCAACCAGATCCTCCGGCACTTCCGCCACCACCTCCCCGCGCTCGTCCATCACGTCCCGCCCCTGCACGAACCAGTCGCGCTCGCCCACGTTGTCCACAATCAGAAAGAGCGGCTCGCCTTCACTCACTTTCGCGATCACCCGCCCGGCCGCGCCGTCCGCCCCGATCTCGTATCGCCACCACTGATTCCCGCGCTGCGCCATCACCGCACGCCCACCCTGACCCATCAGGAACGGCCCCTCCAGCCGAACCGGCAGCCGCCCCCCAAACTCGTACTCACTCCCCCGATACGTCCACCGCGTCAGCTCCCCTTCTACCGTCATCCACAGCGTCACTCCGCACTCGTCTTCCGCTGCGATGTCTACGACGACCTCTCGTCTCGGCCCCTCCAAATACTGCGTCTGTTCCTCGTCTGGCAAAGCACCACCGTTGCCGATTCTGCCTGCCGGCCCCAAACCGACCCGCTCAGGTATACGCTTGGTTCGCCCCCCCGGTCCGACGCTCAACTCTTTCCACTCGCATTTGTACAGTTCCTCAACCTTCGCCTGATCGACCGGATCGAGTCTTTCCCCGGCGCGAAGTGAGTGGATTGGCCACCTGCGTATCATGGTCGCATACATCCCATCCCGAAAAACACTGAAATCGATCACAAACAGCATGTTCCTCGACCAATCCCATATGAACGCCCCGACCGGCAGCACCGGCCACCTCCCCCGATCCGGATAGTATCGCGCAATGCGTTCCTTCGCCGCTTCCGACCGCCTGATCGTCACCAGCGGCGGAAAATGCATCGACTGCGATGTCTTGTCGTCAAAGAAGTCGAACGCCAGCGCCCGCTGCTTGTCCACGATCAGTAGCTTCTGCAGCCCATACAATCTCTGACCCGGCTCCTCCTGCTCGAGAAGGCGCCAGACCTCCTCCAATTGCCAGTCGACCTTCTGCTTTGGCGTGAGGTCTTCACGTCTGAGAACCTCCAGGGATTCCTTCGTGAATGCATCGCGTACGTTTTGCGGCAATCGCCGCTCAAGCGCGATCTTCGTCATGAATTTGTCAAGGCTTGGACGCTCCGAGTCCTCGGGCGGCTCGGTCGTCGGCGCATAAACGACCTGCAGCTCCTGCGCGCGCAATTCGCCTGTCGCAAGGTCGAGTAGATGTCCGCGCCCGATCCGATCAAACACAACACAGGTCGACTGCGCCAGTTCAACCGCCGCAATCGGAGTCACCGACAGGTCGATCGGGATGGATTCATAATCGTTTGCGCGGTTGGTTTGTCTCCATAGGCTTGCTTTAACGATCAAAGTGCCACCTGATCCAATGACTTTGTGCTCATAGTGCCAGATGATCAGGCACGTTCGACACGCTGCAATTCCTTCGGCGGAAACCGGGTATTCCAGCTTGATCGTCGCCTCGATTTCACCGGACACCGGATCGAGCCTCGATAAAATCTCCCGGCTCCCTGCCCACACGTATTGGCCGTCGAATTCCAGGTGCTCCCTGCCGGGCGGTAATCCTTCCTTTGACCAGGATGGCGTAAGCGTGTTTCCGCTGCGCTCAAAGCACCGGATCGAATACAGGTCGGCGACCACCAGCCGCGTATCGCTTGTCCAATGCAAACGAGTGATTCCCTCCGACGTGACAAGGGACCCAGTCTGATGCCACGTCGCGCCGCCGTCCGTCGTCAGCAATACCGATCCGTTGTCACCCTCAATCGCGCCGACCTGCCCCGAGGCGAACGCGGCCAACCGCTTTGGCATCTCCCGTACCGGCCGGTGCTCGATGTCCCCGGGCTCGAGAAAGCACAGCACACGCGTCTTGTAGTCTTTGGCCGATGTTGTGAAATACATCCGGTTCCTATCCCCGCCGACCGGCCACAGATACCGTTCCGGACGTGTCCCGTAATTCTCCTTCGCCACCTCCACCCACCGCACCGGATTCTCCACGCTCGACATGAGGGTTGCGTACGAACTGCTCATCACCAGGCTGCCGTCGAGCTGCCGAAAGAAATGGTGGTTCCCCGCGAGAAACCGGTCCGCCGTCCGCCGCTGTACCTCGACCGGCACCTGGCCTTCATGCTGCTCGCTGGCCTCGTCTCCCCGGCTGGCGGTGACGGGTTGCAGCAGAGCACATGCAACCGCAGCAACCATCCCCAAGCTTCGCGTGCTCATCATCACCCTGCCTCCTCACACCCCGCGCCCGCTCACTCGCGCCCCGCCCGACCACCACGCCCCCTGCGCCGCACGGCCCCCTCCGGCGGCTCCACCACCGTCGATCTCCCCCCGGCGCCCCACCGTACGCAACCACGATGTGATCTGCGCGTCAGTCCTTCAGCGCCCGCCACAACCACGCCCGCGCCAGTTGCCAGTCCCCCTCCACCGTGCGCTTCGACACGCCCAGCACCTCGGCCGACTCCTCCACGCTCAGCCCCGCAAAGAATCGCAACTCCACCACCTGCGCCTGCCGCGCATCCAACTCCCCCAGCTTCGTCAGCGCCTCATCCAGCGCCAGCAGGTCCACGTCCGACGGCAGCTCCACCGCCATCTCCTCGGCCAGCGGCACGCGCTCCTGCTCGCCCCCGCGCTTTTGCGCCCCCCGCGCCCGCGCGTGCTTGATCAGGATGTGCCGCATCACCACGGCCGCCACCCGGAAGAAATGCTCCCGGTTCTGATAGCCCTCCCCCTTCCCATCCACCAGCCGCAGATACGCCTCATGCACCAGCGCCGTCGGCTGCAACGTGTGGTCCCGCCGCTCCTTGCGGAAGAAGCTGTCCGCCATCCGCCGCAGGTCCGCGTAGACCACCGGCAGCAGCTCCGCCACCGCCCGGCGGTTCCCGCTGTCCAGGTCGCTCAAGAATCGCGTAATGTCCACGGGAACGTCAGTTTGCATGACGCACTCGAAAAAAATGTACTTTGCGCTGCGGACGGCTCGCCCAGACGGGACATTTCAGATTGAGCGAGGCCCGATGTCCGGCGGTCCGGAACCCTTGGCCGCCATTATACACGCGGGCCCCGACGCCCAGTGCACGGACTGACGGCTACCGGCGGTCTTTTGGGGTCCGCGAGGGTCCCCCTGCGGCCACGGCCGCCGTGCGAATCGTCCCCAGCCCGTCAGCTTCGCGCCGTACCCGGGCGTTGAAGCCGGACTTTATCGGCCGGTACGGCCGCGTAGGGCGCCCATAGAGACGCCTGCAACGCCACCGACCACGAATCTTCGAGGGCCGGAAACAATCAACTCGCAGGAGTGCAGATCATGATCGCCATCATTCGCCGCAGCTCGCCGATCCGCTGTCATCGTCACGTTCTGTTCACCCTGCTCCTCGCCCTGTTCGCCGCGGCATTCATCCATCTGCCCGCATTCGCCCAGGACTGCAACAGCAACGGCCTCGACGACGCCTGCGACCTCGACTGCGGCGCCCCCGCCGGACCCTGCGACCTCCCCGGCTGCGGCCAGAGCAACGACTGCAACGGCAACGACCAACCCGACGATTGCGAGTTCGAGTTCGCCCTCGACAAAATCGTTGCCGACGACGACGCGGCCGGGGACGAATTCGGCACCAGCGTCGCCATCAGCGGCGACACCGCCATCGTCGGCGCTCCCCTCGACGATGACGCCGGAAGCAGCAGCGGCTCCGCCTACATCTTCCGCAACATCGCCGGCGACTGGCAGCAGATCGCCAAGTTGACCGCCTCCGACGCCGCCGCGGGCGACGTCTTCGGACACAGTGTTGCACTGCAGGGCAACACCGCCGTCATCGGCGCCTGGGGGGATGATGACGCCGGCTCCAACAGCGGCGCCGCCTACGTCTTCCGCGAGGTCGCCGGCACCTGGACGCAGATCGCCAAGCTCACCGCTGCCGACGCCACGGCCGGCGCCATCTTCGGCGTCAGCGTCAGCCTCGACGGCGACACGGCCGTCGTCGGCGCGCACGGTGAAGACTCTCGCGCCGTCGACGCCGGCGCCGCCTACGTCTTCCGCGAAATCGGCGGCACCTGGCAACAGCTCGCCAAGCTCACCGCCTCCGACGCCTCTGCCGCAGACCTGTTCGGCAACAGTGTTTCCGTCAGCGGCAACACCGTCCTCGTCGGTGCATATCTCAATGATGATGCCTGCCCCGCGACCATTCTCTGTAATTCGGGCTCGGCGTATGTCTTCCGCGAAGTCAACGGCAACTGGGTCCAGATCGCCAAGCTCCTCGCCGACGTCGCCCTCACCAAGGACGAATTCGGCAAAAGCGTCGCATTGAATGGTGACACGGCCGTCATCGGTGCACCCGTCAACAACGACACCTGTCCCTCCGTCCGTTGTGCCGACGGCGCCGTGTTTGTCTTCCGCGAGATTGGCGGAACCTGGACCCAACTGGCCAGGCTGAGCGGCGACGGTACCACGCTCGGCAACCAGTTCGGCTGGAGCGTCGCCGCCAGGAACAACCTCATCCTCGTCGGAGCTATCCGTGACGACGGCGGATCGTTCTCCAACGTCGGCGCCGCCTACGCCTTCCGCGAAACGGCGCCCGGCGCCGGAACCTGGCAGCAGATCCAGAAGTACATTGCCACCGACGTGCCGCTGTTCGGCGACGAATTCGGCTATAGCGTCGCGCTCGCCAACCGCACTGCCCTCATCGGCGTCCGCCGCGACGACGACGCCTGCGGCACCAGCTCCTGCAACTCCGGCTCCGCCTACGTCCGCTCCCTGCCCATCTGGGACTGCGACAACAACGGCGTCCTCGACGAATGCGACCTCACCGCCGGCACCGCCCAGGATTGCAACGCCAACGGCATCCCCGACGCCTGCGACATCGCCGGCGACGAAAGCGACGACTGCGACAACAACGGCGTCCCCGACGAGTGCGACCCGCTCGGCGACGACTGCAACAGCAACGGCATCCGCGACGCCTGCGAACCCGACTGCGACGGTGACGCCATCCCCGACGACTGCGAAACCGATACCGACGGCGACGCCGTCGTCGACGACTGCGACCCCTGCCCCCTCGACAACCCCGACGACTCGGACGGCGATGCCGTCTGCGACTCCGCCGATGTCTGCCCCGGCTTCGACGACAACCTCGACGCCGATTCCGACGGCCACCCGGATGGCTGCGACAACTGCCCCGCCGACGCCAACCCCGGCCAGGACGACTGCGACCTCGACGGCGTCGGCGACGCCTGCGAGGCCGGCCCCGACTGCAACGACAACGACCTCCCCGACGAGTGCGAACTGGACGGCAATGATTGCAACATGAACGGCGTGCCGGACGAGTGCGACCCGGACTGCAACGCCAACGGCGTCCCCGACGCCTGCGACATCAGCGGCGGCACCAGCCCCGACTGCAACGCCAACGGGGTGCCCGACGAGTGCGACGTCCCACCGATCGGCGCCGGACCCGACTGCAACAGCAACGGCGTCCCGGACGAGTGCGAACTGGACGGGAATGACTGCAACATGAACGGCGTTCCGGACGAGTGCGACCCCGACTGCAACGCCAAC
>CAZNDQ010000272.1:0-6056 GCA_964571825.1 uncultured Planctomycetales bacterium
GGGCAAGGGCCTGCGCGCGGGCGAGGTCGTCGGAAGTCGCGGCGGTGGAGGTGCGGCGCGCCGCAACGGCCTCGATCTGCTCGCGCGTGTAGACATCGAAGCCGCTTTGGACGAGCCGCTCCTCGATTTTCGCTTCGAGGATGCTGCTACGCTGCGGCGCCCCGTCAATCGACTCGTCGATCCAGACCAGGATCTTCGGCCGACCGACCTGGTCGAGCACGTTCTGCACCTCGCCCCAGGTCGACGCGACGGCCGATTTGCTCACCTCGGCGCGGAGACGACAGTAGAACAGCCCGCCGCGCTGCGACTCCTCCAGGAGGCGGTAGTCGCGGACGAGCCCGTCGACGTGGGCGTAGATCGTGTCGCGGATCAGTTCATAATTCTCGACCCGGGCCTGCGCAGAGAGTTCAGTGATTCCACCGCGTTCGAGTGCGCGTCGCAGCGCGTCGCGCCGCGCGGCGTCGGCCGTAATCCCCTCGCCCGTGACTTCGACACTAATGACGTCCTGTGCCACGGCGGGCGGCGGCGCCAGCGTTGGCAGCAACGTCAGCAGGATGCCCCAAACGCGAGCAACGTCCACGATAGGCCCTCGTACAGCGCCATTCGATGACCGTGGCGGGACCGCATCCGCCGGACGGTCCATCGTAGTTGGACCCACAACCCCCGGCCATGATAGGGCAACGGCGGGCCAAGCACGCGTTTCGCGGCCTTCAGCGCGGCCTGCTGCTATGAATTGTTGCTCCCATGCGAGCGACCTATAATCGCATCTGACACAGTGCCGCGGGAAGGAGTCATCGCATTCCAGAGCAGAATACGGGCGATCGGCGGACGCTGCTGACGGCCGGGTTCTTCCGCGTCGATGAAAAGCTGGTCCTCACGCCCGGCGGGGCGCTGCGGCCGCGGCAGATCGTCGTCCATCCGCCCGCCGCCGTCATTCTGCCAATGCTGGATGATGAGCGGCTGCTCATGATCCGCAATCAGCGCGTAGCCATCGACCGGGAACTGCTCGAACTGCCGGCGGGAAAGGTCGATGCAGGCGAGAATCCTGCTGAGTGTGCAGCCCGTGAACTCGAAGAGGAAACAGGCTACCGGGCCGGGCGGATCGAACCGCTTGGCGAGTTTTGGCCCTCGCCCGGGATCCTGACGGAGAAGATGCACGCCTACGTGGCGCGCGAGTTGAAGCCATCACGCCAGGCACTTGAGGAGGGCGAGCAGATCACCGTGATCGAAACGACACTGAGCGAAACGCTGGAGTGGATCCGAAACGGTCGGATCGAGGATGGCAAGACGCTGGTAACGTTGCTGCTCTATCGGCTGCGCCACGGGGGGACGGGATGAGCTGGCAGGACAGACAGTATCGTGATTACGGTGGCGGGGGCCCATTCGGCGGCGGCTCGTTCGGCGGCATGGGAATCGGTCTGCCCCGGCCGACGCCCGTGGTGCGCAATCTGCTGATCGCCAACTTCGCGGTCTACCTGCTGGTGGCCGTGACGGGCCGCGAGGCAAGCTTCTTGTACCAGTGGGGGCTGATGTTCCCGTCCGATGTCCTGCACGGCCAGGTCTGGCGCCTCATCACCTACCAGTACCTGCATGCCACTGACAGCGTCTGGCACATCCTGATGAATATGCTCGGCGTCTACTTTCTCGGCCCGCCGCTTGAGCGCAGTTGGGGCGGTCGCAGGTTCTTCTTCTTCTACACGGTGGGAGGCATGATCGGCGCAGCGCTGTACCTGCTGTTGTCGTCGGTCGGGGTGCTGATTCCGGGTGGAATGGTCGGCGCCAGCGGTAGCGTCCTGGCGATCCTCGGCGCGTGTGCGCTCCTGTTCCCGCAGATCTATGTGATCCTATTCATCTTTCCGGTGCCGATCCGCGTCGCAGCGACGATCTTCTGTGCAGTATTCCTGCTTAGCATCGTGGCCGGGCGGGGCAACGCCGGCGGCGACGCGGCGCACCTCGGCGGCCTCGCCTTCGGCGTGCTCTGGCCACTCTACGGCCAGCGCTGGCTGAACAATCTGCGCGACCTGCGCCGCTACAGCCGTGAAAAGAACAATGCCGAGCGCGCTCAGCGAACCCAGCAGGAGGTGGACCGCATCTTGCGCAAGGTGCACGACGAGGGGTTGCATTCGCTCAGCACCTCGGAAAAGCGTACGCTCAACGAAGCGACGCGCCGCAGCCAGGCGGAGCGCACGGGCATCCGGCAATAGGTACAGAGCGAGGACCACTGCGCTTTTTCGCTGTCGGTGACGACATGGGCCGGACGTCGCGGCCGATCATTTCGCGGAAGGAGCCAGGAGTCATGCCAGAGACTGATACACGTGCACTCCGCATCGCCGTGGCTGGCGCCGCTGGCCGCATGGGGCGCCGCCTCGTCGCCCTGATCCACGAAGACGCGACGCTGCGCCTGGCCTCCGCACTGGAGCACGAGTCCTCGCCACACGTCGGCGCGGACGCCGGCGAGCTGGCGGGTGTCGGGCGGATCGGCGCGGCCGTGGCACCGTCGCTGATCGGCACGGCCGATGTGCTGGTCGATTTCTCGACGCCCGCCGGCGTGACGCACTGGCTCCGCGCGTGCGTCGAGACGGGCACGCCGTACGTCACGGGCGTGACGGGATTGTCCGCCGAGCAGGACGCCCAACTCGACGCTGCCGCACGCCGAATTGCGGTGCTGGCGGCACCGAACATGAGCCTCGGCGTCAACCTCCTGCTCCGCCTCGTCGAGCAGGCGGCGCGCGTCCTGCGCGATTACGACGCCGAGATCATCGAAGCGCACCATCGCTTCAAGAAGGACGCCCCCTCCGGCACCGCGCTCGCTCTCTGTCGGGCATTGCAGGCTGGCAGCGATCCGCCGCGAGACGAGGTCGTTCACGGCCGGGTCGGCGGAGACCTCAGCCGTCCATCCCGCCAAATCGGTGTGCACGCCCTCCGCGCCGGAGACATCATCGGCCGACACGACGTCATCTTCAGCGGCCTCGGCGAAACCCTTACTTTCTCGCACGCCGCCCACTCTCGCGACACCTTCGTCCGCGGCGCACTTCTGGCTGCCCGCTGGATCGTCGGCCGTCCCTCCGGCCGCTACATGATGCAGGATGTCCTGTTCAGCCCGCCGCGCTGACCGCCTGGCAAAAGTCACCCCCGATATCTGCCGATGCCAGTCCAGCGCGCGCACGCTTCGCGCGCGGCGAAATCGTCACCCCCGGGAATCGAGCATGAGCGCGGTCAAAGAGAGCATTCGCCGCATCCTGACACATCAGCGCATCGCGCCCGTCATCAACCGCGTCATCCGTTCCACCCGCACCCAAGGCCTGCTCCCCACCCATGTGCTCAGGCGGATGCCACTGCCGGCCATCGTTCGCGTCCGGCTTCCGGACGGCGAATCGCTCCGTCTCGTCTGTCCGGGACAAGGCGAATGCGTCGCCACCGCCCTGTTCTGGGGCGGCTTCGCCGCGTTCGAGCCGGAAACGACAGGGCTGTTCTACCGCCTCAGCCGCGCGGCCGCCTGCGTCTGCGATATCGGCGCCTACACGGGTTATTACGGCCTCCTCGCCGCACGCGCCAGCGCCGCAAGCCGCGTCTGCTGCTTCGAGCCGGTGCCTGCCCTGCATAGACTGCTGGCAGAGAATGTGCGCCTCAACGCGGTGCGGAACGTCACCGCCGAGCCGCTCGCCCTTGGCAATCAATCGGGCGAGACCGAGATTCACCTGCCGGATGGCGAATTGCCGACAAGCGCGTCGCTGTTGGCCGGATTTCGGCCGCGGACGGCGCCGGTTCGCGTCGCCGTGACAACGCTCGACGAATTCGTCACTCGCCACACCATTCCCCGCGTCGATCTGATCAAGATCGACACCGAGGCGACGGAGCATCAGGTGCTGGCCGGGATGCGCGAGGTGCTGAAGCGCGACGCGCCAGTGATCGTGAGCGAAGTGCTTTTCGACCGCAACGGCCGCGCCCAGCAGGCCGTGGTCGAAACATGCGGATATCGCTGGTTTCACCTCACCGACGCGGGACCGGTGCCGACGCCAGCAGTCGAGGGCGACCCGCACCACCGCTGTCGCAACTACCTCTTCGTCCACCCGCGCCGCACCGACCTGATCACGTTGCTGCCGCGCGCGGTGAGAGATGTGCTGGCCTGAGCAACCCTGCCGAACGAGTGCCACCGGATGCGCCGCCCGCGCATGAAGCGACGACCCGGAGGGTCGATCCCGGGCCGCCGCCAACTGCCTGCGACTTCGGCTTGCTGCGATGCTTGCCCGGTCGTCTACTGACCGAACTCGCTGGAGAACATCGCGAAATCGTTCAGGTCAACCTGCTGGTTGCCGTCGAGATCACTGAGCATGTGCGCAGCCTCACTGCAACCTGCACCCGCCGCGTTCAGGCCGAAGCAGCCCGAGAAGATCGCAAAGTCGGTCAGGTCAACCTGGTGATCGAAATTGAGGTCACTGGCAGCCACGGGCATCAGCCGCATCATGCCCGCCGACTGCGACGGCATCGCGCCATGCGCGAGCAATTCGCCGCGGTTGTTCAGGCCACGAATGTCGAAGATATTCGCCTCCGACATCGGGTTGATCGCGCTGTCCAGCGGGCGCATCCCGTCTTCGCGCGTCCAGATGAACCGCGTCTGCTGGTACATCTCGTCGAGACAGAATCCGACCACGACCCCGGCGTTGTTGACGTACTGCGCGACGCTGTGCGACGTTCCAGGAAGCACGCCGAGGTCGATCACACCTTCCGACCAGCTGAACAGGAACGCGCGCACCCGGTTCTCGTCGCCCTCCCACGCGCTGTAGTAGCCCACCGTGTGTGCCATGTCATTCAGGCTGTACGCCGCGCCGCCCACGCCAGGGACGGGAATCTCGAACATGCCCGAACCCGGTGTCCAGAGAAACGGCCGCCCGCCTGACTCGCCCGCCACCTGCAGGCAGATGTTGACGTCGTAGCCCATGCTGCCCCACGCGCCCGGCAACACGCCCAAGTCCAGCATTCCGCCCCACCACTCAATGAAAAGGAACGCATGGTAATCGAATTCGCCCGGTGTGACGGACGAATACCCGGTGACGCCGCCAAAGCTCGTCACGGCGCGGGCTTCACTGATCGTGCCGCCCAGTGTGCCGAGGTCCACCATGCCTTCGCTATCGTGGTAGCGGAAGGCATGGCCGTGCAGCGCCGATCCCTCGACACGGTACGACACGCCCACGACGTGACCCTGATCGCTGATCCCGTACCCCATGCTGCCCCAATTGAATGGTGCGGGCAGTGTGCCCAGCACTTCCATCCCGCCGCTCTCCGTCTGCCGGAACGCGCGCGTCAGGTTCGAAACCCGGACCGTGCCTGTGACTGCCCCGGCATCGTTCATGTCACGCAGTTCATCCAGAAAGACCTCCGGTTCCGCCGGAACCGGTTCGACGTCATAGCGCGGAGGCAGCGCGGCCGCCACTGCTGGGACGAGCAGAGCAACGAACACCGCGATAACCGTTGTGCGAAGCATAGGACTGCTCCTTTCGTCTGGCGGATTGCCTGGAATACTCAAGCCGCACGCGGACTGCGCCGGCATCGCTCGTCAAGAGTCCGGATGGGAGCCACAGGCAGCACCCATTCCCCATCAACTCCCATCCGGGATTCAGGTCGATCATCCGCCGCCGCGGACCCGCGGGGGCGAATGGCTCGTTTCACGAATTCCGACCCGTGATGGATGGAAAGCATGCGGCGTGCCACGACCAGTTCCGAACGACCGGCCGCCGCGACCACGGCGGAACGCATGGAAATGCTGTTTCCCGCGGCGGGCGTTCTCAGCTACTACCGATTATGCCCGCGGTATCTTGCGGGCCGCGACATGTTGCGGGCCTGAGGGCCGAGCACGCGGGGGGTATCACGACTGCGGGAGCTTCTCGTAGCCCTTTCGCCCCATCAGGTGAAACGTGATCTGCTTGCCCAGCTCCACCCCAGGCTGGTCGTAGGGATCAATGTTCAGAAGCATGCCCGTGATCGTGGTCGCCGTCTCGTAGAGATAGATGAACTGGCCGATCGTCCATTCGTCGACACGGGGAAACGCCACCGTCAGG
>CAZNDQ010000273.1:0-6022 GCA_964571825.1 uncultured Planctomycetales bacterium
GGGGGGCCGGTGGTGGTGCGGCCGGTGAAGCAGGTCTTCCGCAATGTGGCGCCGGTGGTGCTGTGGCTGACGCTGGCCAGCGGCGAGGTGCTGGGCACGACGCCGGCGGAGACATTTCAACGAAGCACGAACGCGGCGCTACCGCGACGGTGCGTTAAGTCGCCGGGGACAGCCGGCGATGCTCACACGCCGGGGGCGTTGAGCACGGGGAGCGGCTGTGCGGTGGACGAGGACCGGGCGGCCACTGCCGCGGCCTCAAGGCCGGCGTCGTCGGCGCAGCCGGATTCACGGCGGAGGCGGGCGTGCTGGTTGCCGAGGGGGACGGTCCAGCGCTGCGTGGGCACGGGGCCGGCGAGCGCGTGGCGGCGCGGTTTGCCGTTGCCGCCCCCGCCATTGCCGGCGGCGGCCATGTTGTTGCGCGGGAGGGTGACCTCATCCTCCGGATGCAGTTCGTCGTAGCGCGGCTTGCGCGTACGGAAGAGGTACGAGAACGGCTTGACGAAGATCTGGTGCAGGATGTTCTTGGCGATGAAGCGGCCGACGCGGTAGAACCCGTAGGCGACGGGGACGAAGGCCGGGCGGTCGAGCACCTTGCGCACCCAGGGATGGGTAACGAAGTCGATCAGCGCCAGCAGCATAAACGAAGGCACGCCCCAGTTGCGCATGTGCAGCACGCAGCGCAGCCAGACGTCGAGATAGAGCGAGCCGAGGATGTGGGTTTTGCCGGTGTAGGTGTACTGGTAGGCCATTTCGTGGCGCTGGCCGATGAGGCCGGCCTGTCGTGCCTGATCGTAGAGCGGCGTGCCGGGGTAGAACTGCAGCGGGAAGATGCGGAGGATCGACGGGCCGCGATGGTGCCGGGCGGCGAAGCGCAGCGTCTCAATGCGGTTGGCGTCGGACTCGAAGGGATTGTTTACAATATAGTGGTATTCGGCGCGGATGTTGTTGTCGGCGAAGAGGTTGATGCCCTCGACGATCTTCTCGATGGGCGTGGGGCGCTTGTAGATGTTCTTGAGCGTGTCGGCGCAGCCGCTCTGGATGCCCATGCTGATGAGGTTGATCGGGACGCGGGCGAGCGAGAGGACTTTTTCGCGGGTGATGGTGTTAGGGAAGGCGTCGAGTTCGAGCGGCAGATCGACCTGCTGCTTGTACTTGATGGCGAAGTCCTCGATGTCCTCCTCGCTGCGGACGAAGAAGAGGTCGTCGACGACGTTGATCGCCTCGATGGTGGGGAAGCAGGCGCGGGCCTTGTGGATTTCGGCGATGACGTTGTCGGCGGAGCGCTTGCGGACCCACGAGCCCTTGCCGCGGTAGACCTTGAGCAGCGCGGCGTTGTTGCAGAAGGTGCAGGGGTAGGGGCAGCCGCGCGTCGTCTCGATGCGGAGGCGGTGGAGCGTGCCGCGGAGGTTGTCGAGGCGTGCGGGCTCGAGGCCGTCTTTGGCGGCGACGAAGTGGGTTTCCAGTTCGTAATCGGCAAAAGGATAATCATCCAATTCCTGTTCGAGGGGAAGGACGGGATTGCGGATGGTCTCGCGGTTGCCGAAGAAGCCGCCGGCGCGGAAGCCGAGGCTGTCGATGCCGGTGGGGTCCTTGCCGGCTTCCATGTGTTCGATGAGGCGGAGCATCGGCTCCTCGCCCTCGCCGACGCAGATGGCGTCAGGGACTTCGAGCGATTCGTCGGGGGCAACGGTGGGGTGTGTGCCGCCCCAGATGATGGGGGCGCGGAGGTCGGCGTTGCGGATCGTCTCGACGAGGACGCAGGCGCGGTGATAGGTGTTGGTCATCAGGCCCATGCCGATGAGGTCGCGGTCGCGAAGGCGCTCGACGAGGCTGTCGAGCAGGGCGGGGCTGAAGTCGGCGCGGGCGGTATCGCGCTTGGAGCTCATGAAGATCATCTCGACGTCGTGCCCGGCGGCCTTCAGATAGGAGGAGACGAGCCGCAGGCCGAGGGCGATGGGGTGGGTGTAGGTGGAGATGAGCGCCACTTTCATGGTCGAGCCTCCGTTGAGGGCGTTGCCCGCGGGCCGGGGGCTGAGGAGGGGGTACGCAAGGCCCGGGGAAACCGTTCGTCGCGGCCGAAGTCGGGGCGACACCAACGCTGGGTGACCGAACCGGGGTTGACCATACCGCGGGCGGGGTGGGTGTCAACCTCTGGATGTTTCTATCCAGTTGTTGTCTTGTGCGGCGTTTCAGTGACCGGAGCACCAAGGTCGCGGCGGAAATCGAGCGCGGCGGCCAGTATGAGTATCAGCACGCTGCCTGCTGCGCCTTCGAGTGGCGAGAGTTCGCGGAAGGTCTTACCCCAAGTGGTACGAGTCAGCGCGGCGGGGGGCGGTCCACCGCGGCGAAGGACGAGCGCGGGGCGTTCGGCTGCGGCGGGCGGGAGTTCGCGCAGCAGGCCCGTTGCGGCGGCGAAGATCGCAGCGGCGGCGAGAAGCGCAGCGCAGGCGACGGCCGGAGCGCTTGGCGCTGCGCTGCGGCGGTGGTGGGCGTCGGCCGCGGCGGGCGCAAACGTGAGAACGAGCAGCACGCCGAGCAGTGCACCGAGGAAATTGAGCACCACGTCGTTGAAGTCGTAGTAGATGGGGCGATGGCGGCTGAGCCACCAATATTGATACGCTTCGTCGATCGCGCCGAGCAGGCCGGCCCAGAAGACCGTCTCGCCACATCGACCCGTGATGGGACAAAGCAGTACTGCCAATATCGCAAATTGGGGAAAGTGAACGAGTTCGCTGTTCATGCAGAAGAGCGTGTTGTAGGAGGCGACGATGAGCAGCAACACAAAGAGCCAGTGGATGGCGAGCAGGCGGCGGCGGGGGTGGCGGCGAACGGTACGCCAGAGAATCGCGGCACAGCCAAGCATCAACGGCGCGCCGATCGCCGTGATGAGCACGTTCCAGCGCAACAGCGGTTCGTCGGCGCCGCGGCCGATCCACTCGGCGAAACGGTAGACCGCGTTCTGCACGACGTCGTGATACACTGCGGTCGTGCAAAAGCAGGCTGCCGCGAGGAGGGCGGCCGCCGTCGGCCGGCGCGACAGGACGCGGATCAGTCGTTCCAAACGGTCCCTCCCATGCGACAGGCCCGCGGCAGATTCGCTGACGGCGCCGGCGGCGGGCCGTGGAGCACCGCGCGTAATGGAGCCAAAGATCGGTCATGGTATCCGGGGTTGATTTACAGGCGAACCCGGGCGGTCGGCCGCGCTGGCGCGCGGCGGCGGTTGATGCCGCGCTCGTCTTTTTGTGGATGGCGGTGGCGTTCGGGTTGCGCACGTGGATGCAGGCAAACCACGTTTTTGGAGATGGCGGTGTCATCTTTCAGGAGGCTGATCCGTGGTACCACGTGCGGCGGGTGGAGCACCTCGCGCATCACTTTCCGCACGTGATCGAGCATGATCCATATGCGCTGGCGCCGGACGGGCAGAGGGTGCTGATCGCGCCGCTGCTGGACTGGCTGGCGGCAGGGGCGGCGCTGCTGCTGAGCGGAGGTGAGCCACGGGCCGATCAGGTTTATCGCGTCTGCGCCTGGCTGCCGCCGGTGCTGGGTGTGCTGATCGTGCCGTGTGTGTACGGGATCGCGCGCGGGCTGTTCGGGCGATGGGCGGCTGCCCTGAGTGCGGCGGTTCTGGCGACGTTGCCCGGGCCGTTCCTGGCGCGCTCGTCGCTCGGATACACGGATCATCATGTGGCCGAAGCACTGTTCAGCACCGCCGCGATGTGGGCGTTGTCGGCGGCGCTGCGCTGCGCGACTCCGCATCAGAGCAATGCTCAAGCAGGCGGACGCGCGGCAAGCCCGTCCATCGGCAGAGCGATCGGCTGCTCGCTGATCGGCGGCATCGCGCTGGGCTGCTACCTGTGGAGCTGGGTCGGCGGCGCGCTGCTTGTGTTCATCATTGTGGCCGGCGCGGGGCTGCAGCTCGCCCGAGACCATCTCGCGCAACATCAGGATGCGGTCGCGCTGCTTGCCGCGGTGTTGCCGTGCCTGGTGACGGCGGGCGTGATGGTCGCGCCGCTGCACGGCCTTCCGGGGATGGGGGTGCATCTCGCGGCGCTTGCCGCGGGAGGTGCCGGATTGTTCTTGCTGGCCGGCGCATCGCTGCTCCTGCGCAAGTTTCGCGTACGTTCGCTCTGGGTCGTGCCAGCCGCGGCTGCGCTGGTTGCGATGATTGCCACAGCGGGAGCTCTCGCCGCGCCGGACGTGTGGCAGCGGCTGACCGCACTGCCGAGTGCGCTGGGGGGCAGTCCGTCGGCGCGCAGCGTTTCGGAGGCTGCGCCGCTCCCTGTCGGAAATCCGGCCAAGTTGGCGCTTGGACTTTGGGTGCTGTTTACGGCGAACGGCCCGCTCGCAGCGGGGGCGTTGATCGCTCTTTGGGTGGCGGCCGTCCGGCGTGGACGAGCGGACCGGACGATGCTCGCGACCTGGAGCACGGTGATGCTGGTGGCGTTCGTGATGCAGCGGCGGTTTGCGTATTACGCCGCGGTCAACGCGGCGTTGCTGGCGGCGGCGGCCGTGGTGTGGCTTTCATGCCGGCTCCGCGCCCACCCCATCACATCAGCCAGTGCGGCGCGTCGACGGAAGATTATTCCGGCCGTCGCCGCGCTGGCGTTGACCGTAGCGCCCAACATTCCATACGCGCTGCGTACTGTCCGCCACTCCACGGGCCCGTCGCGAGATTGGCTGGCCGCGCTCGACTGGCTGCGCGCAAATACGCCCGAACCGTTCGGCGACGAGAACTGGTACTTTGCCGATTACGGGTCGTCCGAGCCGCGCGAGATGACCGCCGGCATCATGTGCTGGTGGGACGACGGGTATTGGATCATCGAGCGCGCGCGGCGCGTGCCGGCGGCGAATCCGACGCAGGCGGGGGCGGCGACGGCCGCGCGCTTCTTCGGTGCAACCGATGAACTCGCCGCCGCCGAGATCATGCGGCAGGTGCGCGCGACACACGTCGTGATCGACCACACGCTGCCGCTCTGGTCGTCCAAGGATGGGCGCCGCGCGACGGGGAAGTTTGAGTTTGTGCCGCCGTGGGCTGGTGATGACCCGAGACGATTTGTGGAGGGGATGTGGCTGCGCGGCGAGGATGGGCGACTCGAACCAGTGACCGTCTATTATCCGGCCTACTACGAATCGATGTGTGCGCGGCTGTATGTGTTTGGATGCGAGGCGTTCGTTCCGGAGGATTCGAGTTGGCTGATTCAGGTCGAGGGGGGCGCCGGGGGAAAGTGGAGGACAATCCTCGCGCGGCGGCGATTTTCGACGTACGAAGGGGCCGCGGGGCATGCGGCCGCACATCCGGACGACGAATGGGAGCTGGTCGGGTTCAGTCCGTATCGGAGTTGCGTGCCGCTGGAGCGGTTGAAGCGTTTTGCGCGCGTATATCAATCGCCGACGGCCGCTGCGACGCGCGGCAAACGGACAACCGGCCAGGTGGAGGTGTACGAGTATCGGGGGGACGCCGGGCCGGACGCACCGCACGAGTCCGTGCCGAGCGGCGGCGCCGGCCGATAAGAGCGGCGTATTGCAATTCGCCGTGCGGCGCGCGAGACTGGCTTGCATTGGGAAGGGAGAGACGGGCGGTTTCGGGCTCGGAGCATGAACGATGAAAAAGACTGGTTTGTGTTGCACAATGCTGGCCGGACTGGCGGCGTGCGTATTGCCACTGACATCCGGGTGTCTGGACTGCGACGAAAATGGCACGCTCGAGTCTTTCCTGATATGCAGGAACCGGACGGCGGTGCTGATGAAGTCTGTCGAGCCGACCGACTTTGATCACGACGGGGAACTGGATCTAGCGGTAGAGCAGGAATGACGGCTCTCGCGGGACCGGAAACACATCTCGGATGCATCGACCGCCACTGCGTTGGTGTCGCAGCGACTGGCGCGTAGAATAAGGTGTCGCGCTCGTAGCTCAGCCCGGATAGAGCGGCGGTTTCCTAAACCGCAGGTCGCAGGTTCGAGTCCTGCCGGGCGCAGTCATTTCAGGTTGGCGGGTCGTTTCTCAGCCGGTGTTCTGGCTAGC
>CAZNDQ010000274.1:0-6005 GCA_964571825.1 uncultured Planctomycetales bacterium
GACGTCACCGTCTTCGACGGCGGCAACGGCCGGGCCATCGCCGGCGCCGCCATGGGCCGCGCACGCATCCTCGCCGAGTCCCTCGGCACCCTCGAGAGCGTCCTCGGCCTCGACCTCCGCGACCTCACCCGCCAGATCGCCGCCAACGTCGCCGCACCGGCCGATGGAAAGCACACGCCCAATCCCCCCGCCGCCAAACCCTGACCCGGGCGCCGCGCAACCCGTCGTAACCAATCAGACAAAACTCTTTTCCCTTCCTCCCGGTGCACCCGCACCTGGAGGAAGGAAAGGCTTCATCGGCCGGGCACCGGCTCCACATGCCCGTGTTAACTCGTCCTATCGGTCCTATTGGTCCTATAGGTCCTATCTCTGCTTGTTCTGGCTTCCCCCCCGCGCCGCGCTCCGCTGCCGATAGAGCCGCTCTGTGAACCCGCCCTCCGCCAGAAACTGCTTCTCGAGGAAATACAACTGCCGATCGAGCAGGTAGTTGGTCTGGTGAATCAGACAGATCACCGTATTCGCCGCGGTCTCCGGCGACGAGGCCTCGACGCACTCTCGATAGGTCTCGTACGATCGCCACGCCTCGACATGAACCCCCAAAGGGGGTGGCAGGGTTGTAGCGGCGGGTGGAATGAGGGCCGGATTCTCCGGCCCGAATGAAACCCGCCGAAACCGAACAAATAACTCTCTTTTCCGTTCCGCGCAGGCGCACCCTGGCCCAGCGGAACGGAAAACAACCATCCGCTCTACTCGCCCGCGCCACCCCGACCAGCTTCAGTTCCGTTTTCTTCGATGTGCCCGATGCCTGGCTCGCCTCAGCGATGTTCTGTTTCCCGCTGCGCGCGGCCTGTACCATCTGATCGTGTGTGCGCGAGCGCCGGTCGATCAACCGCCCGCAGAACGCCGCCGTCGCGTCGAACACGATCTCTGCCATCTGATACGACTTGAGCCCGCGAAATCCCCCATGCGGCCGGATCAGCCGCCCGCCGTCGCTGCCCTCACCGTTCCTTCGCCCCGCCTCACCCATACACCACCGTCCTCACGACACCCTCCACAACGGGCACCTGTTCCTTGTGCCCGATTCATCCGTCCTATAGGTCCTATCCTTCCTCCGCCGGGCGCATCTTCCACTCGCCCGCCCCGCCGGTCTACCCGTCCCGGCAGGGCCGGAGGATTCTCCGGGCACATCATCCTTGTGCCCGGTCCATTCGTCCTATTCGTCCTATAGGTCCTATTGGTCCTATCCACCCGGGCACCTGCTCCACATGCCCGTGTCAACTCGTCCTATTGGTCCTATTCTCTGCTTGTCCTGGCTTCTCCGCCGCGCCGGGGTCCACTTCGTCCACTTCGTCCACTCCGTCCACCCGTCCGTGTTCGTCCGTGTCAGTCCGTGCCCCCTCCTCTCAAATCTCAGATCTGAAATCGCTGCATTCCCCGCCCGTCCGGGCGAATCCCGGCGCGCGCCGGGATTGCCCGGCGGCGCAGCGCAGCGGAGCAAGCCCCTGGAAACCGGCCCACAACTATTCTTTCCTTTCTCTCGGTGCGCCCGCACCGGGAGAATGGAAAGCGCCATCGTCCGCCGGGCACCACTTCCTTGTGCCCGATCCATTCGTCCTATTGGTCCTATTCGTCCTATAGGTCCTATCCCCCCGGGCACCTCTTCCTCACGCTCGCCCTTGTACTCTCGCCCTCGTTCTGCTGTCTTGCTAGTCACAAGCCACTAGCCACTGGCCACTTCTGCCCGTGCCACCGGCCACCGCTTCTCAGGCCCGTCCACGGGCCTTTCTCGGCGCAGCCGGGCTGTAGGCCAGTCCCTTTGGGGCTGGTGAACGAGGCCCGCACACATCATTCTCTGTATGATCACTCATTGAGCCCGTTTCAACGGGCTTCTCGCAACACCGGCTTGAGCCTTCACCGCCTGCCGATTCCCCCATCCCCGCCCACTTCGCCCGATCAATCATCGCCTGCACCCGCGCAGGTTCCAATGCCTACCCTCGCAGAGCGCTGCGCCGCTTGAGGCAATTACGCGATCAACCCACTCCCTCAAAAAAGTCCCCGTCAATCTTCTTGATAACGTATGTGTCGCCTGCCGCAACACCCACGTTGAAGTCGATCATCAATTCGCACAGTTCGTCCCCATCGATGAGCCGAACGGTAACCGCGGCCTCCTTCGCCGCGCGCTCCGCCCCGCTGGTAAACGTACCACTCGTGATGAACACGCCCTTCGTTGCTTTCTTCCGCATCAGACTGCCCACGAACTTGTCGATCTCTCCCGGGCCGACCGCGTTGTCCCACTTCTTCGCTTGCACGTACACCATGTCCAGGCCAAGTCGATCCTCTCGAATCACGCCGTCGATCCCCTCGTCGCCGCTCTTACCCGTGACTTCAGCGCGGTCGACTTGCCCGCCGCCGTAACCCATGGCAGTGAGCAGCCTCACCACGAGCTGCTCGAAAAACTTGGGCGAACCAAGACGGATGCGGCGCAGCAGATCGTCCGCGAGCGCCTCGCGCAATTCCTCATACGCCGCGGCAAGTTGCTCCTCTGGCGTGATGTCAACTTCAGCGGCAACGGCTTCGTTCCCACCCTTGGTGCCCGATGCCGTCTTGGCCTTGTTCTTCTTTGTTTTGAAGGCCTTGTACTCCGCGAACTGCTCAAGAAAGCTGTTGTCAATCCGCACCGGATTCTTGCGGAGCGCGTCGGCGCCGCGCGGAGCAATCTTGAAACGCCCGCGTCCCACCTTTTCCAGGAGAAGGCTCTTGCAGAGGTAGGTCACTGCCCACGTGACGCGGTTGTAGAAGCGGGTCTGCAAACCACTCGGCAGCATCAACTCCCGATCGGCTTCCGAAATCCCGAATTGCTCGGCGAGCACGTCCATTGCCGAAGAAATCGTGTGTTCCTGGCCATCCGCCGCCAATCGCAACAGCGGCAGCATGAACTCCTGATATCCGGGAACTGCCATGTCATACTCCATTTCGATCCGAACGAATTTCCGCACGGTTGCACCTCCGTTTTCTGTGGAGTATTCAACCACGCGGATTCGGCGAATATCGGCATCACTTTTCGGCAGATTTCGGCCGTAATCGACGACGATAGCGGCTGCCCCTCCTGGGCCGGCGGTTGTGTTCCAAGTGCTGCGGCGCCATCACGCGACACCACTTGCGCGCGGTGGTCTCCGACCGACTCTTCGCTAGGCGCAACAAGTCGCCAACGCCGAACCAGCCATCTGTCTGATCAAACGACTTGTCCCCGCTCGCGCGCCATAGCAGCGCGTGCGTATCGTCGCCGACGCCAGCAGGGCAGGCTGGTTCCGACCCGGATGTTTGAGATGGGATCATCGCACTTGCGGTCTTGCCCCCGGCGCCTTCGATGCCAGAAGCCAGGAAACGCTCGTTGTGTACATCCCCCGTGCCATGACCGAGAACAGCGGAAATCGCCGCGGAATACGCTGCCCTTGCAGAATCGAGGTCCGTCCATGTCGCCTGACCGACCCAACTTTCCCATGCTAGAAAGACAGCGCGGTCGGTGAGCCCGTCGTCTATCAGCAGATCCACTTTTTGCAGTACGGTTTCAACAGTAGTACCCGTTGCGATGAGGATCACCGCACGTAGGGTCTCGATGCCAATCTGTGCAAGCTTCGCTTCGTCGGCATGCGGGACTTGCTTGTGAATGCTTCGGAGCTTGTTTCGCGCAATCTCAGTCAGGTCAGTGCACTTGAAATTCTGCGTACATTCGACCAGTATCACTGCCATCCTTTTCGCGAAGATATCGGCGTAATCGTCAGGGAGTTCATACGCTACTCCATCACCGTCCCCATACCGGTGATCCATCCAATCGACCAATCGATCCTCGTAATTCGGGTCGTCGAAATCGGGGAATTCCGGCTCATAGCCCGAGCAGCTTTCGTCTGGCGGCAGGTTAACCCTCTTGCAAGCGCTTTTCAGAAACTCCTGGAAGTGCGAGTTGATGACGAGCTTTTCCAAGAGCGGATCACTTGCTTTGCGGCACACGCCAATCGCCTCCAACTGTGCGATGCCTGTTGCGGTCAGGGCGAAGTCGTATCCGTTTTCCCACTCTCCAATGTGCCGCTCAAACTGACCATCCCGTTGTTCAATGCTCCAATCGACTCCAAAGGCAAACAAGCAATCAGAATCAACCGACACGGCGACGCTGAGTGTTTTCAGTTTCAAGTGGGCTGGCGCGTCCCTGTGGGGAATCACCGCCGATTCTACGCGCACGGATTGCCCATCAGGACGTGCGTAGGATTCACTATGGGCCCAATTCATGGATTCTTGGTCGATCCATCCGCGCAGCTTGGCGTCTGCGATGGCCATGTCCAAATCAAACGGCGGCGCGAAAGCTGAACACTTCCAACACTCAGCATATAGGAGGTAATACGGCACTCGTTCCCACCGTATGCTCTGGACCTCGTCCTCAATACCCGGGGAGCGCTTGCCGCAACGCCCGCGTACTTGAAGATCGTACATCAAGCGAAGCAATGACAGCGTGATGGAGGGCTTGGTTTTCACTGAAGAGAGAGTTGGCATCGAATTGCTCCTCGTCCGGCCTCATTTCATTCGGCCGTTCGCTGGGCGGGGTCCGTCAGCGTACAATAGCCCCGTCGGGAGCGCCCCGCCTGCATATCCCCGCACCAAAGTACCGCGCCTGCCGATTCCTTGAAAGATTCGCAGTTGCATCTCCTGTACCCGTTGCCGCAAACCCTAGTGCCAATTGCCAATTACGCGTCGCCCCGCCACTCCCAATGAAATCGCCTCAGACGCTCGCCCCACCCGCATGGCGTCGTTTGATGCCTCGCCGCGACCAGTGGCTCCGGGCCCTCAATGACGACACGCTCCGCGCCGACTGCCGCGTCTGGATCCGCGTGCTGGAGCAGCTTGACGAATTGGTCGCCGCCCGCACCTCGCCCACCACCTTCACACGCTCACACCTTCACACTTTCACACGCCCCCGCGCGGCCGCCCGCCGCGTTGGCCCGTCGACGCCCCCTTTCCGCATGCGCTGCGTCTCCGCGTCCTCAGTCTCCCCTCGGTACCCTCGGTGCTCTCGGTGGCTCAGTCTGGATCTGCGCAATCTGCGAAATCTGATGATAACCCTCTTCTATTCCCGGCCGGTACCCCGGCCCCACTTGTCCGCGCCGAAGCCTGTCCCGGCGCGCCGGGGCGTCTCCGCGTGTGAACACAAACTGGTTCGGTCCTCCCCCGTCTGCCGTTGCTGTCTCCCATCCGATAGAATCTGCGAGGCCGAGATTCACTGGTATGAAGCCCACGGCGTCGGACGCCGTGAGTTCAAGCTCAAGAGGATCATCGATTTCGCATGAAGACCAGGCGATCAACCTCCGACCGTCGCACTCCGACAAGACGCCCGACACCGCGCAGGCGCGAGTGGGTCATCTGCGTCCGCAGCGAGGGCTACCCGGCCGCCCTCGAACCGCGCAAGCTCTACGCGGCCATTCCCGATGCGCAGGCCGCCGCCGAGGGCCTGATCCGCGTCATCGACGAATCCGGTGAGGACTACCTCTACCCGCGCAAGTACTTTCGTGCCGTCAGCCTCGACGACTCCACCCGCCGCGCGCTCCGCGCCGCCCGCAACTGCAACTGATTCGCTGTACTCAGCGACTCCTCAACTGACCATTCACCCTTGACACGAGCCGCGACGCAGTCGCTCTCGACGCGCAGCGTCAGGCGAGAGTCAAGGGCCGGCCACTGGTCACTGGCCACTGATTCCCCTCCCTCCGTGCCTGCGTGCCGGAGTTTATCCCGGCATTGCCGGGGTGCCTCCGTACCTTCCTCTTGAAATCTGCGAAATCTGCGAAATCTGCGGCTAAAACTCTTCTGTCTTTTGACTTCGTCTGGCCCTCTCTTCTCTGTGTTCTCGGTTTTTCTCTCGGCGACCTCTGTGTTTAGGTTCTTCCCCCGTCCCGGTACTCCGCGCCTCCTCAACTGACCATTCACCCTTGACACGAGCCGCGACGCAGTCGCTCTCGACG
>CAZNDQ010000275.1:0-1786 GCA_964571825.1 uncultured Planctomycetales bacterium
TGCACCTCGCGCACCCGCCGCAGCGCCGCCGACTTGCCGAACGCCAGCCCCGCCTCCACCACCATCCACCCCGCCATCAGCAGCAGCACCGACCCCACAATCAGCAGCGAGCCGTTCCCCGTGTCCCCGTGCTCCCGCCACCCCGCATAGAACTGCCCCAGCTTGTACGTCATCGCCCAACCCACCGAGACGAACATCGCCGCCATCGGCAACAGCGTATACACCACCGGCTTGCGCAACTGGTGCAGATAAACGCTCACCACCAGCAATCCGAGCCCCGCCAGCAGTTGATTGCTCGTCCCGAAGAGCTGCCACAGCGTGTTCCCCGCCGGCCGGCCGAACCCGGAGGCCGCCGTCCGGTCGATTCCCTCACGGGCTGTCTCCGGTATGTGCGGCTGATCTTCGTCCCGCTTCCAGCCGCCATGCTCAACAGCTACCATTGAACACTGGTTCGGCGGAACATTCGGCGATCTGATTGGCGAGGCGGCGTAGGGTGAGTGCGTTGCGCGAACAGGATGACGACTGGGACGATCCCGAAGAGGATTGGGAGACCACCGACGGGGGCGATGTTGGCGATGAGGACGGATGGGATGAACCGGGGGTGCGGGCGTGTCCGCGGTGCGCGGAGATGATCAGCGAGGATGCGCAGAAGTGTCCGCACTGCGGGGACTGGATTCTGGACGAGGATGACAGTCCGGCGGTGCAGCGGTCGCGGGGGGTGTTGTGGCCGATCATCATCGGCATGTTGGTGGTGGCGCTGATCTGGATGCTGTGGCGGTAATCCGGGACATCAGGGGTGAATGCAGAGAATGCGGAATGCGAAATGCGGAATGCGGAATGGGAGAAGAAGTTACGCAGTTACGAAGTTACGAAGTCAGGAATGCGAAGAGACAGATGAGCAGGGAACGGTGATGCGAAGTGAGGCCGCGAGTCCGACGCTTGGGGAGACGGACGATTTCGTCGAGGACGAATCGGCGGAGGCGGTGCTGGCAGTGCTGCGCGAAGGATGGAAACAGTTCCGGGGCGGGGATCGCGAGTCGGCGGAGCGTCACTTCCTGGCGGCGGTGGAAGCGGCACCGGACTACGACATCGCCCGATTTTCGCTGTTGGAGGTGATCAAGGCGAAGAGCGTGTTCTATCAGATTCTGATGCGCCTTGGGATCATGGGCACGAAGGAGGATGGAACGAGCACGCGCATTTCGCCGTTTGTTACACTCGGGATTCTCGGAGCAATTGTTGCCGGGTGTAGAAAGGTCGCCGCGGTCAAGCCGGAACTGGGATGGCTCTGGTGGTCGATCGCGGGGCTGGTGTTCGCGGTGTTCTGGCTGATTCAATTTGCAGACTACGACGCAACGGTGCGAGCGTGGTTTTCGCCGCACCGAGCGCTGGTGATCTCCGGATGGGATGCGCTCTGCGCTGCCATGGGTGCGGCGATGATCTTCCTGTCGCTGCTTGGGATTGCGCTGTTTGCTCTCACGCTTCACCCGGCCGCGTTCTGCGCCGGTCTGTTGTTCTTTGTCGTGTCTGCCGCGGTGGACGTGGCTGCGCTGGCGGTGCCGGGGATTCCGCGCGCGTTCATGCTTTCATACGCATGTGTTCTCATATGCCTTCCCGTCGTAGCAATCGTCATGGCGTTCGAGGGCGGCGGTGGTGAGGGCATCAAAGGCCAGATGCCCGGCTCGGTCGGCTGGGTGATCCTGGCGACGTTCGGCGGAGTGCTCCTCGCCGGCCCGCTGAACCGGCTGGTCGGACGGATCGGTCGCTTCGAGTCCATCGATGATGTGGA
>CAZNDQ010000275.1:1796-6005 GCA_964571825.1 uncultured Planctomycetales bacterium
ATGTCGGGGGTTCCGGTTGATACGGGGTTGTACTGCGGGGGGTGCGGGTACAACCTGACGGGGATGACGCGGGGGGTGTGTCCGGAGTGCGGGGCCGCGGTGCCGGAGCGGGTGGCGGGGACGGAGCCGCCGGACGAGGCGGCCGAGGCGCGGAAGATCCTTGCGGCGCTGTGCATCGTGCTCGGGGGCGTGAACTTCTTTCTGCTGCTGGTGTCGGTGCTGGGGGCGGAACTGACGGACCGCGAGTGGCTGGCGGCGTCGCTGGTGGTGTCGACGGTGCTGATGACGGGGTCGCTGCTGTACGCGGCGGCGCAGCTCGCGGCAAGGACCATTGCCGAGCGGCGGATGCGGTGGGCGCGGTGGCTGGGCTTGGCGACGGGGGGGCTGGTGGCGGGGCATCAGTTGTTGGTGTATCCGTTGGCGCTGTGGGGCCGGGCGGCCGTGCTGGGGGCAGTGACGGCCGTGCCGGCCGTGGCGTACGTGATTCTGTCGTGGCGGGTGCTGCGGCCGGAGGGGCTGCCGCAGGGGCCGTTGCGGCTGCCGGAGATGTTTGGCGCGGGCACGGCGCGGGGCGAGGATGAGCGCGCGAAGCGCAAGGGTACCCATGTCGATTGAGCTGCCGTTCGAGATTCTGGCCGAGGGGCACTTCACACGGGAGCAGCTCTGCATCCGCTGGCACGAGGTGGTGCGCGAGACGCTGCCGGAGATCGAAGAGCACATCGCGGAGCAGTGGGAGCTGCGCACGGCCGAGGCGAAGCGGCGCGAGCAACTGCTGTTCAACGGGGCGATGGCGCGGTACCTGCGGCATCGCGTCGCTGACGCCGTGCTGGAGATCGACGCGGGGCCGACGGACTATCGTGATTTCGTCGGGACGAACCTGTTCGGCAGCGGGTTCGTCGAGGAGTGGGGGTGGGAGCGGTTCGCCAATCCGATCGGGACGACGGGGACGATCCTCAGCCGTGAGGGGCGGATCGTGCTGGGGCGGCGGAGCATGCGCGTGGCGTTTCACGGGGGGTATCTGCACACGATCGGCGGGGCGCTGGAGGCGAGCGAGGTCGGGCCGGGGGGGACGATCGACGGGTTCGCCAGTGTGCGGCGGGAGCTGCGCGAGGAGCTGGGGCTGCAAGAGGCGGACATCGAGGCGATGGAGTGCGTGGGGCTGATCCGCGACTTCGACATCTGGCAGCCGGAGCTGCTGATGGAAGTGCGGGTGCGGCTGAGTGCGGAGGAGCTGGCGGCGCGGGCGGTCGGGGCGGACGCCGAGCGCGAGCACGTGGGGCTGGAGTCGTGTGCGGATGAGCCTGGGCGAATCGTGGACTTCATCCATGCGGCCGCGCCGATCGCACCGGTGGCGGTGGGAGCGCTGATGCTGCACGGGAAGCTGAAGTGGGGGGAGGAGTGGTATGAGGGGGCGAAGAGGGATTTGGGCGGAGGGTGAGGCAATGTCCGATGTGAGATGTTGGATGTCGGATGTGGGAAGTCGGTTGCTGGATGTTCAAGCGGTTCTCGTCTGTGTCTTGCTGGTTTCGATGGCGAGTGGATGCGAAGGAGACAAGACGACCCGAAAGTCATCGGACGATGGTGATGTGGAAGCCGGCGTCAGAACTCGATCTTTATCCGACCCGCCAATGTCAACGAAACCAGAGGAATGCGAACGCGCTATTCGAGAGTGCGCGTCGGGGAAGTTGGAGGCAGTAGAAGGGGTCGTCCAACTTCCTGGCGACTTGGCAGGTCTAACGGTCGACGGTCGAATGTATGTGACGGACGACCTACGCGGCCGCAGCTACATGTTCATCACGTGGAGAGGGAAGGGGTCGAATTTGCGGGGGTACGTGTATCGCCAAACGAATGGGAATGGGGCAATCGATCCCGATTCCGTTTCGTCCGTGACCGTTGTCGGCCCGATTATTACAGAAGGAGGCGAGGCGACCGGGCTAATTGGCGTTGAGATCAAACGCACGGCATTATCGGGGTGGTACGAAGTGGCGCGGTATCTGGACTAGCGTATGGTGGCGGTGGGGCGCTGATGCTGCATGGGAAGCTGAGGTGGGGGAGGAGTGGTATGACAAGGCGAGGCGGGACCTTGGGGGCTGTTAGCTCATGTTCGCGGCGCGGGCGGGTCCCGGCGCGGCTGAATCGATTGCGAATACGGGTCAACTTCGGGGGTCGGGCTCTGCTTGACTGAATACGGCAAAATGCCGTATAGTATGGGGACGGAGTCAGGCAACCTATGGCGACCCATACGAAGATCACGATCCGGCAGCCGGTGGCGATCAAGCAGAAGGTGGAGCGGGCAGCGGCGAAGCGCGGGATGACGGTGACGAGCTTCATCAACTCGATCCTGGAGCGGGCGGCCGATCGGACGCTTAGCCGGGTGCGGCGGCGGGAGCTGACGGAGCGCGACCAGCAGGCGTTGCTCGATCTGCTGGCCCATCCCAAGGGGCCAAACGCGGCGCTGCTGAAGGCGGCCCGGCGCTACCGGAAGCGGTACGGTGGCTGAGGAACTCCGCTTCGAGCGATTCGACCGGAAGCGCCATCGGCGCGAGGGGTTTGACTGCGGGCAACCGGCGCTGAACGACTATCTCCAAACCAAACTCAACCAGCAGATGAAGCGCGGGGTGACGGTGGGGTACGTCCTGGCGGACGCGAGCGGGCGTGTGGCCGGATATGTAACGCTGTCGGCCGGGGAGCTGCCGATCACCGTGGTTCCGGCCGGCCATGGGTTTCCGCCGCAGGTGCCGCTGCCAACGACGCTGATCGGCAGGCTGGCGGTGGATCGGTCGTTTCAAGGGCAGGGGCTGGGCGGCGATCTGCTGGTGCATGCGCTGCGACAGGCAGTGGAGACGTCGGAAGTGGTGGCGTCAGCGGTGATCGAGGTGGATGCGATCGACGAGGCTGCAAGGGAATTCTACGAGCACTACGGGTTCAGTTCGTTGACCGACGATCGACAGCACATGTATCTGGCAATGGCGGCCGCGCGCGCGGTGGTGGAGAAGGTGCGGGGGACATGATTGCGGATTGCCAATTGAAGCGGCGGCAAGCCTAACCGGGAATCTCGGGTTCGACGAGCAGGGCGAGGAGGGTCAGAGATTCCTGCCAGCCGAGGCAGCAGGCTTCGGGGGGGATGACGTCAGGCAGGCCGGCCTGGACGATGTGCAACTCGGTGCCGCAGGAGACGGGCTTGAGGGTGATCGTCGTCTGAATCTCGCCGGGCAAGTTGGGGTCTTCGAACTGGTCGGTGTAGCGGATCCGTTCGTGCGGGACGAGTTCGAGGAACCTGCCGCCGAAGGCGTGGGCGGTGCCGGTGCCGAAGTTGGTGAAGGACATGCGGTAGGTGCCGCCGACACGGGCGTCAATCTGGTGCACCTTGCCGGTAAAGCCATTGGGCGGGAGCCACTTGGCCATCGCGTCGGGCTCGAGAAACGCGCGGTAGACATATTCCGGTTTGGCACGCAGGACGCGGTGGAACTGGACGGTGTTGGGCATGATTGGACTCCTCGGCCGTTGGGGGGAGTCTAGCGGGCGCGCGAGAGAGGTTCCACAGGTCCAATGCGGAATGCGGAATGAAGGGAGAATTGCGGATTGCGGATTGCGGATTGCGGAATGCTGGCGATCGGGCGGTTGTTGGCGTGTTGGGCGGTTGGTGCGATTCAATCCCGGCGCGTCGCCATACGCTGAATTGGAATGGCACAACCTCTCCGAGGTTGAATGGTGGTGGCGGGGGTCGTCCCTGGAGGGCACAACCTCTCCGAGGTTGGGGCTCGATGGATGTTCCTTTCGCAGCGTTTTGCCGCAGGTAGAGAAAGATTCGGCGGGGAGCCGATAAGGGCGTAAGATAAAGGGCGCGGAGCCCGGCGCGGGGGCTGCGCGCTGCGTTGGCATGTGATGAGGGCGCAAGAACATGCCTGCGCCGCCGTTTCGCCGCGAGTGGAACACCGGCTTAGGCATGCCACCCAGGCATTGAAATTGCGGAATGCTGATTGCGGAATGCGGAATACAGGCGATCGGCGGTCAACAAGCGGCCGTATGTGTGATGTTGCATGCATTTTTTCGGCGGGCGCAATGAAGTGACGGCGTTGACTGGGGACACCGGCCAGCAAACCACCTGAGAGGCGAGCGGGCAGTTGGCGACAACGAGGTCGGCATCCGGCGGAGACGGATTTCGGGCAGGAGGCTGCATCCTGGCGGTGCTGGGGCCCGCGTTCTTCT
>CAZNDQ010000276.1:0-5997 GCA_964571825.1 uncultured Planctomycetales bacterium
ACCATGTCCTCGTAGTGCTGCGGCTTGCGCATGGTGTCGGAGTCGACGCGGGCGACGCGCGCCGCGGGGAACTTGACGGCGAGTTCCTCCTCGACGCGCTGCGTCCCCATGCCGAAGCGGATGAGATGGGTGCGGCAAAGTTCGTTGGGGCAGAGATCGGGGAGGATGATCGAGGTGCCGCAGTAGTGGCAGAGGGCGCGGTCGAGCGCCTTGTGGAAGACGAGGTTGACCTTGCAGTTGGGGCAGACGATGCGGCGGTCGCAGCGCGGGCAGAAGAGGTAGCTGGCGTAGCCGCGGCGGTTGAGCAGGAGCACGGCCTGGCGCTGCTCGGCGAGCGTGCGGCCGAGCATCTCTTCCATGGCGCGACTGAGGAGATGGACGCCGCGACGCTGGCGGTGCTCCTCGCGCATGTCCACGGTTGTGACGCGCGGCAGCGGCAGGTCGGCGACGCGGTGCGGGAGCGAGAGAATCTGGTAGTCGGGGAGGTGGCGGGCGTTGTGCCATGTTTCGAGGGCGGGAGTGGCGGAGCCGAGGAGGATGGGGATGCCGGCGAGGTGGGCACGCATGATGGCGACATCGCGGGCGTGGAAACGCGGTGCCTGCTGATTTTTCAGGCTCGGCTCCTGCTCTTCGTCGACGACGATCAGGCCGAGTTGTGGGCAGGGGGCGAAGACGGCACTGCGGGTGCCAATGACGACGGGGCGCCGGCCGAGGGCGATCTCGTTCCAAATGAGCGAGCGCTGGGCGTCGGTGAGGCCGGAGTGGACGATGGCGACGTTGTCGAAACGTGCGGCGAGCCGCGCGGCGGTCTGCGACGTGAGCGCGATTTCCGGAACCAGGAGGATCGCCTGCCGGCCGAGCGCGAGGCAGCGGTGGATGGCGCGGACGTAGACCTCGGTTTTGCCACTGCCGGCGACACCGAACAGCAGCCCGACGCGAAATCGAGGCGGGTCGAGCCACTTCGTCACGGCGTCGAGGGCGCGCTGCTGGTCGGCGTTGAGTGTGAACGTTGGGTCGACGCGGGGGCGGGAGAAGTCGGGGGCGGGCGCTGGTTCGCGGCGGGTGTCGATCTCGATGAGGCTGCGCGCGGCGAGCGAGCGAAGCGTCGCGGCCGGGCAGCCCGCCCGGGCCACGAGGTCAGCCGCCGTGACCGGCTGGTCGTGCACTGCCAGGACGCGGAGCACGCTGCGCTGATGCGCGGTGAGGCGCAGGTTGGCCGCTTCGATTTCCGCGAGAGGTTGGGCGAGGCGGACGTAGCGCACTGTGCGGAAGCCGCTGCGGCGGCGGGCGGCTTCGGGGAGCATGGCGGCGAGGGTGCGGCCGAGGGGGCAGAGATAGTATTCGGAGATCCATTTGCCGAGGCGGAGGAGCGGTTCGTCGAGCAGGGGGGTGGTGTCGAGGACTTCGAGAATCGGTTTGAGCGTCGTCTGCCACGGCTGCTCATCGACGCGAAGCACATAGGCTGGAGTGGGGCGGTTTTGCCCGCCGAACGGGACGATCACGCGCTTCCCGGCGACGACGGCTTTCACGAGATCCTGGGGCACTGCATAGGTGTAGGTGCGCTGCACGGGCGCGACGGGTGCCACATCGGCGACGGGGGCAACGCGGCTAGTCGGGCTGTCGGCCCACAGCGTCGGCGTCGATTTTGGGCGACGTGCGGTCATGCGGGCCTCGTAGCAGGACGTGGCGGTTTTCGGTCCACGCTGATGCCAGCCGTGTACAGCGTCACTGTGCGCTGTAATCGCGTACAAGACATCGTACCCTGCCTGCCCGGCCGGCGGCAGGTTGAAGCGGCCGTCCGATAGAATCCGACTGCTTTCTCGGCGCGGAGGCGGCGTTTTCGGGCTTGATCGGCGGTCCGGAGATGTCGATTCCCCCACATTGCTCGTCTTGCCAGTTGGACGTGGGGATTCTACAAAGCGAGGGGCATGGTCGAAGTACACGAGATCGTCAAGGTCTTTCCCACGCCCGAGGGGCAGGAGAAACGTGCGGTCAACGGGCTGACGTTCTCGGTGGGGGCGGGGGAGATCTACGGGCTGCTGGGGCCGAACGGGGCGGGCAAGACGACGACGCTGCGCATCCTGAGCGGGCTGATCCGGCCGACGAGCGGCCGTGTGACGATGAACGGGCACGACGTGGCGACCGAGCCGCTGGCCGTCAAACGGAGCATCGGGTTCCTCACGGCAAGTACGGGGTTGTACCTGCGTCTCACACCGCGGGAGCTGCTCGAGTACTTTGCGGATCTGCAGGGGCTGGAGCGCGCAACCGTTCGGCGGCGTGCCGGAGAGTTGATCGCCTGGCTGCAAATGGAGGACTTTGCCGGTCTACGTTGCGGCAGCCTGTCGACGGGTCAGCGACAGCGGACGAGCATCGCGCGAGCACTGATCGGCGATCCACCGATCCTCATTCTGGACGAGCCGACGCTGGGGCTGGATGTGCTGACGAACCGGCTGATACTTGACTTCATTCGCCGCCAGCGCGAATCGGGCAAGACAATTGTGCTTTCGACGCACCATCTGGACGAAGCGGAGACGCTGTGCGATCGCATCGGGTTAATGCACCGCGGCCGGCTTGTCGCCGAGGGCACCCTTGACGAACTGCGTCACCGGTATGGGGGCGAGCGGCTGACGGAGATCTTCCTCCGTGTGATCCAGCAGGAACTGGAACCGACGGTGATGGCGCATGGCCAGGTTTAGCCGAATCCGCAGCATCTTCGTCAAGGAGCTGCTGGAGACGCTCCGCGACCGGCGGACGCTGGTGGCGATGTTCGTCGTGCCGGCGCTGCTGTACCCGCTGATGATGGTGGGGGTGGCGAAGATTCAACTTCGCGAGCAGGCGACGCTGGAGACGGCCGAGTACACCGTGGCCGTGCCGTCGTCGGAGCACGCGGAGGTGCTGCGGGAGATCATCCGCGCGCGGCGTGAGGCGTTCGTCCAGGAGACGGAAGCGGGCGTGTCGCCCGGTCCACACGCGCGGTTTTCCACGTTGCCGGAATACAACGTCATCGTCGCGGATCCGCCGCACGATCAGATCGGCTCCGCCTGCGACGTGAAAGTGGTGTTTACGATCGTGCCGGCGCCGGAGGCGTTGCGACTGGAGGAGCTGCCGCGGCGGCGGCTGGAAGGCTCGATCATCTACCGCAAGACCAATGTTCGCTCGGACGCGGCCGCGGGGTATCTCTCGCGGCTGTTCGAGTGGCAGGCGCGGCAGATCGTGCAACAGTCGATGGACGTGATCGCGCATTCGTTGCGCGAGACGAGCACCGAGGTGGATTTGCAGCGTGTGCTGGCGCCGGTGGAGGTCCGCGAGCAGGAGATTTCGAGCGAGGCGGAACTCGGCGGCTGGGTGCTGAGCCAGATCATCCCCATTGTGCTGGTGCTGATGACGGTGTCGGGGGCGGTGTATCCGGCGATCGACCTGACGGCGGGGGAGCGCGAGCGGGGCACGCTCGAGACGCTGATGGTGGCGCCGGTACACGTCTCGGAGGTTATCACGGGGAAGTTTCTCGTCGTGACGGCGGTGGCGGTGGCGACGGCGGTGCTCAACGTGTGCAGCATGGGGGCGACGTTTCAGTTCGGCGGGATCAGCCAGGCGATCTCGGGGCAGGCGGGCAGCGCGATCCCGCTCAAGGTCTTTCCGATCATCCTGCTGTGCCTGCTGCCGTTTGCGGTTCTGTCGAGCGCGGCGATGCTGGCCGTGTGCAGTTTTGCGCGGACGTTCAAGGAAGCGCAGCACTACGTGATGCCGGTGATGATCGCCTCGATGTTGCCGGCGGCGGTGGGGCTGATGCCGACGATGAAGCTCGAAGGCGCGATGCTGGTGATGCCGATCGCCAATCTGACGTTGCTGACGCGCGACCTGTTCCAGCAGGACTGGACGTGGAGCGCGGTGGTGATCGTCATTCTCTCGACGTCGCTGTATGCGGCGGCGGCGGTGGCGATTGCCACGCGGCTGTTCGGGCAGGAGGCGGTGATCTTTGCCGACTCGTTCAACATCCGCACAATGCTGTTGCGCAAGTGGATTCAGTCGCAGCCGCTGCCGTCGCCGGCACAGGTGCTGCTGCCGGTGGCGCTGCTGTTTCCGCTGGTGTTTTATATCCAATCGGCGCTGCAGCAGGGGACGGGGACAAACCTCGTGCGCTTCATGCAGCAGTGGGCCGGCGCGCAACTGATCCTGTTCGTGGCGCTGCCGCTGGCGATTGCCTGGTACCTCAAGGTCGATGTTCGGGAGACATTCTCGCTGCGGCTGCCGCGCGCGGGGTGCTGGGCGGGGGCCGTCCTGCTCGGCGCGAGTGCGTGGATCCTAGCGGCCGAATACTCCGTGCTGCAGTTCAAACTGTTTGGCGATGCGGAACAGAATGAACTGTTTGCTGAGGGGATGCTGGGGCTGTTCACATCCCTCGGGGCGGTACAGGCAATCGTGCTGATTGCCGTGTTTCCCGGTGTATGTGAAGAGTTCCTGTTCCGTGGTTTCCTGCAGGGCGGGCTGCGGAGCGCGATGGGCAAGTGGCGGGCGATTCTGCTTGTGGGTGTCATCTTCGGGCTGTTCCATCTTTACGGCTTCAAGATTCTCGTGACGGGGCTGCTGGGTGTGCTGCTGGCGTGGGTCTGCTGGCAGTCGGGCTCGATCTGGCCGGGGATCCTCGTGCATGTGATGCACAATTCGTCCGCGGTGCTGCTGGCACTTGATCCGCGGATGAGCAGTTGGCTGGGGCTCGATTCCATCGGCAAAGGAGATCATCTCCCAATTCGCCTACTGCTTGGCGGAGCGATTGCATTCGTGGCGGGCTTGGCGCTGCTTAAGGTTTTCTCTCGTCCAGCCAGATCCACAGTTGAATCCGGACTGCCGTGCGCTGCAACGGCCGCGCTGAGCGCCGGACATCGCAAAGCCTGACAACGATCACGCGCTGGCGTCGAGGCGGAGGCGGGTGGCGGCGATGCAACCGTTGAAGACCGCCTCGACGTCGGTGCCCGGTGTACGCAGGCGCTCGGCGTAGCGGCCAGTGTTGCGGAACGTGCGCCGGCCCGGCTCGTTGTTCGCGCCGGCCGGATCCTCCTCGAAGACCATCGGCAGCGGGTCAATGGACATCGGCACGTCGACGATCGGCGCGCGGTCGTACCCGCCATCGCGGACGGGCATGGTGACGGTCCAGAACGTGCCCGGCACCCACGGCTGTGCGAGAATGTGCTCGATCGCCCGGCGCGCCATCAGCTGCGCCGCGTCCCAGTCCGGTTCGCGGCCGCGGACGACGTATTGCGACAGCGCAATGCCGCGCATTCCGTGGATGCACGCTTCGCGTGCTGCCGCGACCGTCCCCGAGTAGTAGATGTCGATGCCGATGTTGGCGCCGGCGTTGATGCCGGAGAATACCCAGTCGCAGGGCGGATCGCGGAGTACGGTGGCTGCCAGACGCACGCAATCGGCCGGCGTGCCGTCGACGGCCTGGATGCAGGCGAGGCCCGGTTGTTCGCGAAGAACGACACTCACCGGGCCCGATAAGGTCACTTTGTGGCTGAGCTGGCTGTGGGGATGAAGCGGCGCGACGACGCGCGGCGTGCCCCACTGTCGGGCCAGTTCGCACAGCACACGCAGGCCGGGCGCGTCGTAGCCGTCGTCATTTGTCAGGAGGATCTGACCACTCAAGGCGTTCTCCCGGCTAGCGTCGTCGCATGTTATCGGCCGACGGCCGCTTTGCAACGAACGTTTGTTTGCCGCATGTCCGATTGAATCATACAGTTGCCCCACGGCGGCACACCGCCGCGTACAGAAGTGAGCGCAGCACGTCGCGCCGACGCGGGAGTGTCGAAACGCGGCACCGACGAGCACGGAGAAGCCACGCCCTGTGCGACGGGCAACGGCGGGAAAGGGCCGACAGAGGCGCTGTTCCCGGAGGGGGTTGGGAGATGGGACTTGTGGCCGATACATCGCTCCGGGAAACCGGTCGATCAACGGGCGGTTCGGCGCCGCAGGTGCTGGTCTGCGCGGCCGGCGGCGAAT
>CAZNDQ010000277.1:0-5939 GCA_964571825.1 uncultured Planctomycetales bacterium
TCTGCTCCCGCACTTCGTCGCGCCGCTGATTCTCCCGGATGGCGATGAACTCCATCTCCGGCGTGATGATCCCCTGGCGCGCGTAATGAAGCTGCGTCACGCACCGACCGGGCTTGGCCCGCAGCGGACGCCGCACCGCCGGAAACCGCACCGCCTCCAGCCCTCTGTCGCGCAGCCGCTCCCGCCCGTACGCGCTGCTCACCCCCGCCAGCTCCTCCACGTCTCCTCGCGCGCGGATCCACGCCGCGCGCAGCGGCGCCAGCCCCCGCCGCACGTCGATCTCCACCGCCGGGTCCGTGTACGGTCCCGATGTGTCGTACAGCGTGACCGGCGCATTTGTCCGGTCCTGCCCGCCGGGCACGAGCGAACGCGTCGGCGAAAGCGCCACCTCCCGCATCGGCACGCGAAGCTCAGGGTGAATCCGCCCGGGGATGTACACCTTTCGCGAGCCCGGAAACGGCTCGCGCGTGATCACCGATTCGCGCACGACGGCCGCGGCACCCCCGGCACCTTCACCCGCCGCCGCGGCCGGTTCTGTCCGCTGATTCATGAGCTTGCTCTCCTTGCGCGCGGACCCATAAGGTACGCCCGCGCATGGCATTCTATCGCCGGTTGCTTCCCTCGGCACGCCGGTCGTCCATGGTTATAGGACGCAATAGTGGGACCGAAAATTTTCCGAACTTCCCCTTGCCACCGCTGCCGAAATCCGCTATCAACTCTACTTCGGAGCCGCATACCGGGGGGCGCGCATCCCGGTCGCCATCGTGTCTCACTAGGGATCATGCATGTCGCTACTGGTCACCGGAAGCATCGGCATCGACGACGTCGAGACGCCCTTCGGCCGGGTTGAAGCCGTCCTCGGCGGTTCCGCCGTCTACTTCGCCTACGCCGCCACCCTCTACTGCCCCCTCCGTCTCGTCGGCGTCGTCGGCGAGGACTTCCCCGACCGCTTCCGCGAAGTATTCGCCGCCCGCCCCATTGACCTTGCCGGCCTCGAAACCCGCAAGGGCTCGCGCACCTTCCGCTGGTCGGGACGCTACACCGGCGACATGAGCAGCGCACAGACGCTCCGTACCGATCTCAACGTGCTCGGCGAACACGGCCCCCGCATCCCCGACTCGTTCCGCGACTCGCGCTACGTCTTCCTCGCCAACACGCATCCCGACCTGCAGCGCGAACTGCTGGCGCAGCTTACGGAGCCGCGCCTCGTCGTCTGCGACACGATGAACCTCTGGATCGAAACCACCCGCGCCGCCCTCTTCGAGACGCTCCGCCTCGTCCACGGACTCGTCATCAACGACGGCGAAGCGCGCATGCTCACCGGCCAGAATAACCTCGTCCGCGCCGGACGCGCCATCCTCGATCTCGGCCCGCGCTTTGTCATCATCAAGAAAGGCGAACACGGTGCGCTATACGTCTCGCGCGACGGGCTCTTCGTCGTGCCCGCGTTTCCGACGGACCGGGTGAAGGACCCCACCGGCGCGGGAGACAGCTTCGCCGGCGGCGTCATGGGCTGGCTCGCGGCACAGGGCGACGACTCGCTCCCGACCATGCGCGCGGCGCTCGTCCGCGGCACCGTCGCTGCGTCCTTCGCCATCGAGGGCTTTTCCCTTGAGGCTGTCCGCGACCTGACGCGCGAACAGGTCGAGGACCGCGTGCAGACGTACCTCGACATGATGCGGCTGGCGTGAAACTTTTTCATCGTGCGCGCAGAACGCATCCGCCTGGGCGGATGCGCGAATGGACGAGGCACTGTTGTGGCTTGCCTGTGCCCGGCGAATAACCGGCCCAGGCTGCATGGGTAGTGCGTCGGGTGGCTTGCCCAAGCCCCGTTTCGCCACCGGCGAAAACGGGCGCAGGCATGTCGGCGGCGCCGGCAGGTAGAATAACGGCTTTTCGCGGAGGTTTGGGCGCTGCGCTGTTTCGTCGCCGTCGAGTTGGACAGACCGGTGCGCGAGAGGCTGGCGCGCGTGCGGCACGACCTGACGCGCTTCGACAAGGCCGTCCGTTGGGTCGAGCCGCACAACATCCACCTCACCCTCAAGTTCCTGGGCGAGGTGGCGGACGCGCGCATCATGCCGATCTGCGATGCGGTGCGCCGCGCGGCCGAAGGAACCGGCCCCTTCGAATTGGACGTCGCCGGCCTCGGCTGCTTTCCACCGCAAGGCCGCGCCAACGTCGTCTGGGCCGGACTCGCCGGTGACCTCGCCCCGCTGCGGACGCTCGTCGAGCGGCTGGAGACACAAATGCACGGGCTCGGCTTCGAACGCGAACGTCGCCCCTTCGCCCCGCACCTGACCATCGGCCGCGTGCGCGACGCACGCCAGTCGCCCGCGCTGCGGGCCGCCGTCGAAAAACTGTCCATCGCGGCCGGACGGTCGGCCGTTCAGCGGATCGTGTTGTTCGATTCTCTTCTCACCGAGCGCGGGCCCGTCTATTCCGCCGTGGCCCACGCCGACCTGAAAATGGAGGCTGGCCAATGACCACGGCGACGGTGCCGGAGAAAAAAACCATGAGCGAAGACCTGGGCGGGAAGCGGGCCGAGGCACTCGACCGCGCCTTGGCGCAGATCGAAAAAGCCTACGGCAAGGGAACGATCGTCCACCTCGACCAGATGCGACCGGCCTCCATCGACGGCATCAGCACCGGCTGCGTCTCCCTCGACATCGCCCTCGGCGGCGTCGGCATCCCGCGCGGACGCATCGTCGAGATGTTCGGCCCCGAGTCCTCGGGCAAGACGACGCTCGCCCTGCATGTCATCGCCGCCGCACAACAGGCCGGCGGCGTCGCCGCCTTCGTCGACGCCGAGCACGCACTCGACCCGACCTGGGCCAGAAAGTGCGGCGTACGCCTCGAACCGCTACTCGTCAGCCAGCCCGACTCCGGCGAACAGGCCCTCGAGATCACCGAAATGCTCGTCCGCTCCAACGCCGTCGACGTCATCGTCATCGACTCCGTCGCAGCGCTCATCCCCAAGGCTGAGATCGAGGGCGAAATGGGCGACGCACACGTCGGCCTTCAGGCGCGCCTGATGAGCCAGGCCCTCCGCAAACTGACCGCCGCCATCTCCAAGTCCCGCGCCATCGTCATCTTCATCAACCAGATCCGCGAGAAGATCGGCGTCATGTTCGGCAACCCCGAGACCACCCCCGGCGGACGTGCCCTCAAGTTCTACAGCTCCGTCCGTATCGACGTCCGCCGCGTCGCCACCATCAAGGAGGGTGACGTCTCCGTCGGCAACCACGTCCGCGCACGCGTCGTCAAGAACAAGGTCGCCCCGCCCTTCCGCGAGGCCGAGTTCGACATCCTCTTCGACAGCGGCATCAGCCGCGAGGGCGATCTCCTCGACCTCGGCGCCAGTTGCGGCGTCGTCGAAAAAATGGGCGCGTGGTTCAGCTACGGCGACGTGCGCCTCGGCCAGGGCCGCGAAAACGCACGCCAGTTCCTCCGCGACAACCCCGACCTCATGACCGAGATCCACAAAAAGATACTCGTGAGTAAGGGCATCACGACCGACGGCCAGGCGCCGCCCGCGGCGGACGCCGCCGCCTCGACGGTGCCCAAAGCGCCCCCGGCCAAACCCGGCCATTCGTCGGCCGCCGCGGCCGCCGCAGCAGCCAGGAAACGCCGCAGATAGTGCGCAGCCGCCGGGTGCGCCCGCCCCTACCGCACCAATCTCCGGCTCCCCCCCCCAAACACGCCGCGCGCTGTGCGCCGCGCCGCGCGCTGTGATCGCCCCATGCTCGTTGACAACCCCAACCTATTGCACCAAGGACGATAATTGCACAACCGATAACGTGCCGAAATCGACACGATTTGGCCGCGTCCGCGATCAAATGACAATTGCAGTTCTGCTGAATAGAATCCAACGTATGCTGTGACGATCGCCTCGAAATACCGGTTGCGCTGCCTGCAATGGATAAGCAGTACAGCCGATATTCGAGGAATCGCCTTGCAATGGACGACACATACAGTACAACTGTAGTGTAAAGTGCGGCTTTGAGGGCTCAATATGGCGGTTCGGCACCATATCAAGGTCATGGTCGTCGACGACGAGGAGGCCATCTGTCAGACCGTCCGCACCATCCTCGAAGGCCGCGGCTTCAAAGTCTGGACCTTCCTCGATGGCACCTCCGCGCTCACCGCGCTGGAAAACCAGCCGTTCGACGTGGCGCTCATCGACATCAACTTGCCGGGCGTGCACGGGCTTGAACTGATCGAGCGCATCCGCGAGTTCGGCGCCCGACCCGTCGTCATCGCCATCACCGCTTATCCGGACGTTGAGTCCGCCGCCAAGACCATGCGCTCCGGCAGCCGAGACTATCTCACCAAGCCCTTCCGCGCCGACCAACTCATCGCCGCCGTCGAACGCGTCTGCCGCGAGATGGGCCTCGTCTACACCACCGAAGCCGAACTCAACCGACTCATCGGCCAGCGCATCCGCCAGGGGCGCCAGCAGCTTTCGCTCACCCTCCGCCAGCTCTCCGACCGCACCGACCTCACCACCAGCCAGCTCTCCCAGGTCGAACTCGGCAAGAACGCCGCCTCCCTCTGGGCCCTCGCCCGCATCAGCAACGCGCTGGGTCACCAGCTCTCCGAGTTGCTCCGCGGGCTGTGAGTGCGCGCGCATGTCGTCCGGTTCGGACGGCCGGAGTGTGCGCACCGCATCACAAGCCTCGACGACCAAGGTCCCGCCCGCCGCGCCGCCTGATGCCCGCTCCTCAATCGACCAACGAAGCGCAACGTGTTCCAGTGCCCGCTGTCCGCGCGGCGGCGGCGCGCGATCGCCGCGCGGAAACCCCGCGCCGGGCGCCGCGCCGTTGGCGTCGCGCGCGGGCGGCCGTACGATGCGCGCGACCGTTTGTGACTGTCGCCACCGCCGGAACGCACAGCATTGCCTCGCCGCACCGCACAGACCGAGCCGCGCCGTGCAGCGCCGTCGCCGCCGGCCGCGCTTCGCGCACCACGCTACGCCCACGCGGCGCTGATCGTCGCCGCCGTCGCGCTCGCCTTCGCGCGAGCGCCGACGTTCGACTTCGTCAGTTGGGATGACCTCGACTACGTGCGCGACAACCCCGCGCTGCGCCTCTCGCTGCCGGACCTCGCCCGCGAATTGTGCTCCGGCCCCGTGCCCCGCGCCCACGGCGACTTCCTGCCGCTCACCCTCCTCTCCTACTGGCTCGAGTTCCGCCTCGTCGGGCCCGTGCCGTGGCTCTACCACCTCACCAATGTCGCGTTCCACGCCGCCGGCGCCCTGCTCCTCTACGTCCTCGCGCGCGCCATCGTCTCCCCGCGCGCACCCGCGCACGCTGTCGGCGCCGCACTCGTCATCGCCCTCCTCTGGGCCCTCCACCCGCTCAACACCGAGGCCGTCACCTGGATCTCGGAGCGCAAGAGCGTGCTGGCCATGGCGCTCCTGCTCGCCGCGCTCACCGCACTGTGGCGCGCCACGACCAACTACCGGATACGCCCCGCCTGGATGTTCGCCGCGCTGGGCCTCTATGTCCTCGCCTGCGCCGCCAAGTCCGCCGTCGTCTTCGGTCCGCTCCTTGCCGCCGCCATGCTCTGGCTGGCGCGGGGATGGTCGCTGCGCCGCAGCGCGCTCTTCGCCCTGCCCTGGACGCTCCCCGCGGCGCTCGCCGCCTGGGGCCGCGTCGCCGGCCACCGCCTCTCCGGCCAGGCCGCCTTCGACCCCTTCGCCGGCAGCGACGTCGTCCACGCCCTCACCGTGCTCCGCAACCTCGGACGCTACGCGCTCAAGGCTCTCTGGCCGGCCGACCTCTGTAACCTCTATCCGCTCGACACGGCGCACAACGCCGCCGGCCCCCTTGTCTGGCTCGGCGCCGCCGTGCTCGCCGCGTGCCTCGCCGGCGCCTGGCTCCTCCGCCGCCGCGCCCCGTGCCGCCGGCGGAATCAAGCGCCGAAGTGTAGACGCCGGG
>CAZNDQ010000278.1:0-5923 GCA_964571825.1 uncultured Planctomycetales bacterium
GGACAATGCATTCAAGTTTACGTCGGCGGGGCTGGTGCGGCTGGACGTATACACCGTTACCGACGAGCGCGGCGGGCGTCTGGTGTTCGCGGTGGAAGACACGGGGATGGGAATCCCGGCGGACCGGCAGGAGATGATCTTCGAGTCGTTCACCCAGGTGGATTCGTCGATCGTGCGGCGGTTCGGGGGATCGGGGCTGGGGCTGGCGATCGCGCGGTCGATCGCGCAGCAATTGGGCGGAGAGATTCGGGTATCGAGCGAACCGCGTCGCGGGAGCACGTTCAGTCTGGAGATCCCGCTGGAGCGGGCGCCGTCGGTGCGGCCGGCGGGCGCACGACCGGCGGAGCTGCCGCCGCCGGTGGCGGACCTGTCCGGCCGCCGGGTGCTGCTGGTGGACGACTCGACGGACGTGCTGCGGGTGCTGGAGATCGTGCTGCGACAGGTCGGTGCGAGGGTGACGTGTGCGTCGAGCGGGCGGAGCGCCGTGGCACACGCGCGGAGCGGCGAGTTTGATCTGGTGCTGCTGGACCTGCACATGCCGGAGATGGACGGCGTGACGGCGGCCGGCGAGCTGCGGCGGTTTCTGCCGGACGCGGTGTATGTGGCGTTGACGGCGGATGCGCGAACCGAATGCGCTGAGCGCTGTCTGGCTGCGGGATTCAGCGCGGTGCTGACCAAGCCGCTGCGGCAGGCGGAAATCCTGTGGGCGCTGGACGGCCTGGTGTCGGGGCGGACGGCCGGTGGGGGGAAAATGCTCGCCGCGGCGCGGCACTCGTCGGCTTCGGCGGTGGAGGATGGTCCGATCCGGCCGAATCCGCTGATGGAGGATCCGCGGCTGCTGGCGGTGGCGGCGGAGTTCGCGGCGGGGATGGATGAGCGGCTGAATCAGATGGACGAGGCGCTGCGGCGCGGGGAGGAGACCGTGCTGCGCGACCTGGCACACCGTCTCAAGGGTACGGGGGGGATCGCGGGCTACGCAGAAGTGTCGAGGCTGGCCGCCCTTCTGGAGCACGCGATCGAGTCCGGAAGCACTTCACAGATCGCGGAACAGTTGTCGGTCCTGCGCGAGACGGCGCGGCGGATGCAGCGCGGGTTGTGCGTGGACACCGCTGCGCCGGGCGAGTCCGGCGCGGCTCCGCGTGCGGCGGCGTCGCTCCGGCCGGGCGGCGTGGACCTTGTGTGATTTCTCGCAGGCGACGGCGCCTGGTGCCGCTTAGGGGGCGGTCCCATATCGCCCCCTCCACGGCGGGGGAAGCCACGGACGCTGCCGGGGATGTGGCACAACAGTTGCTCCACGTCAGATGGGTCGGCGTGCTGCGCGAGATTGGGGGCCCGGTTGAGGCCGGCCCAGCGACGCGGTCCGCTGATCGACCGGGACGGGAGCCGTGAAGGTCGCACTGATCGCCGATGCCGATCTGCTGACAGAATGGGCGCTGGCCAAGGCGCTCGGGGGGCAGTACGCGGTACACGTGGCCCGGTCGGCGGAGGCGGCGCTGCAGGAGATGGAGCGGTGTGGCGTGGACGTGCTGATCCTGGGCGACAATCTTCCGGGAGACGATGATGATGAGGTGGCGGAGCGGTGTCGCCGCGACTTTCCGGAGGCGCTGGTGATCCGCCTGATTTCGCACGTGGCGGACCCGCCGCGCGCGGCGGGACCGGGGATGTACCGGCTGGACAAGCCGTTTGCGCTGGAAAAGTTGATGCGACTGCTGCGCGAGCCGCGGACGGCGAACGGGTCGCCGTGACCGTCGGCGTGGAATAAGATCGGCCATATGACAGGGGTACCGGGTGAAGTCGTGCTGCGGCAGGAGGAATGGACCGCCCGCTACGCGGACCTGGTGATGTCGGCGGAGCGGGCGATGTCGCTCATCCGGCGGGGGGACCGGTTGTTCATCGGTTCGGGTGCGGCGGTTCCGCAGACGCTGGTGGACGCGCTGGTGCGCCCACGGCCGAACATGGACGACCACCCGGTGGTACACATCCTGACGCTGGGGCCGGCGCCGTACGCGGAGCCGGCGAATCGGGAGCGGTTCCGACATAACGCGCTGTTCATTGGCGCGAACGTGCGCGACGCGGTGGCGGACGGTCGCGCCGACTACACGCCGATCTTCCTCTCCGAAATCCCGGAAATGTTTCGGAGCGGGCGTCTGCCGATCGACGTGGCGATGATCCAGGTGACACCGCCGGACGTGCACGGGTTCTGCAGCCTGAGCGTGTCGGTGGACGTCGTGAAGGGTGCGGCGGAGGCGGCGCGGACGGTGATCGCGGAGGTGAACCCGCGGCTCCCGCGGACGCTGGGCGACAGTTTCATTCACGTCAGCCAGATCGATGCGCTGGTGGCGGTGGACACGCCGGTGCCGGAGCTGCCGGCGCCGCACGACATTCCCGAGGCGGAGCAGATCGCGGTGCACGTGGCGGACCTGGTGGAGGACGGTTCGACGCTGCAGATCGGGATCGGGGCGATCCCGACGGCGATCCTGCACCATCTGACGGGCAAAAAGGACCTGGGCGTACACACGGAGATGCTCAGCGACGGGCTGGTGGAGCTGGCGCGCGCAGGCGTGATCACGGGGCGGCGCAAGAGCATCCATCCGGGCAAGATGGTGGCGACGTTTGCGATGGGGACGCAGCGCGTCTACGACTTCGTACACAACAACCCGATGTGCGAGTTTCACCCGGCCGACTACACGAACAACCCGTTCCGCATCTCGCGGCACGAGAAGATGGTGGCGATCAACACGTGCATCGAGGTGGACCTGACGGGGCAGGTCTGTTCGGACTCGATCGGCAGCCGGTTTTACAGCGGGATCGGGGGGCAGGTGGACTTCATCCGCGGGGCGGCGCGGAGCCGGCACGGCAAGCCGATCATCGCACTGTGCTCGACGGCGCGCGAGGGGACGATCTCGCGGATCGTGCCGCGGATCAGCCCGGGCGCCGGGGTGGTCACGACGCGGGGCGACGTGCACTACGTCGTGACGGAGTACGGGGTGGCGCAGCTCCACGGCAAGAGCATCCGCGAGCGGGCCATGTCGCTGATCCAGATCGCGCATCCGAAGTTTCGCAACTGGCTGCTGTCGGAGGCGAAGCAGCGGAACTTCGTCTACCAGGACCAGCTCGAGCTGCCGCAGGGGGCGCGGCCGGGGACGAAGGAACTGGAGCGGCGGGTGGCGGCCCGGGACGGGCTCTGCGTGCTGCTGCGGCCGATCGTGCCGTCGGACGAGACAATGTTGCGCGAGATGTTCTATCGCATGAGCGACGAATCGGTGCGGCAGCGGTTCTTTTCGCTCGTGCGGACGATGCCGCATGAGCGGCTGCAGCAGTTCTGCACGATCGACTACATGTCGCAGATGACGATTGTGGCGGAGGTGTGTGAGGACGATGCGCCGAAGATCGTCGGCGTGGCCGGGTACGTGCTGGACCCGTCGACAAACTACGCGGAGGTACACTTCGAGGTGGAGGATGCATATCAGGGGCGGGGAGTGGGAACGCACATGATGGAGCACCTGTTCACCATTGCGCGGCAGCGGCGCGTGACGGGCTTTACGGGGCAGATTCTGTCGAGCAATGCGCGGATGCTGCACCTGTTTCACAAGACGGGCTACCCGGTGCGGACGGCTTTGGCGGACGGGGTGTACACCCTGGACATTCCGCTGGAGGAGCCGCGGGGGCGGGGGCCGCGCGCGGGCGGGCAGGGGCCCGAGTAACCACCAGCCTCAAGACGGTACATGCGGATCGGACCGGCGGGGATCACGGAGGCGGGGCAGCAGACGGCCTGCTTCGCACGCCTCCTCCCGGCAAGCGGTTGCAAGGAATCGCGCAATGAGCCGGCCGCTACGGCCGCCCTTCTTCGAGCAGATCACGGTTGCGCAAACCACCGAGTGTCACCTCCCGGGCCGTTTCGCGCCATCGCCGGATGGCCTCCGCGCGCTCAGCCGGGGTCGCGCGCTTCTGGGTAGGTGCGGCCTGTGGCGGGACCATCCGCGCGATGGGGGTGCCGCGACGTATGATGGTCACTGTTTCGCCCTGCGCGACACGTTCGAGCAATTCGGAAAAATGAGCGCGGGCGATGGCGATGCTGACCATCCAGTCTTTTTCGTGGCGACTCATCGAGGCATCCCTCTATCGCTCTCGAGTTTCTGGAGCAGCGATATCCAGCGCGTCCAGGCCTGGTCGCGGGCGTCGCGGTTGGCGGCGTCGGCGCCGGGCTGTTCGCCGCTGCGCATGAAGCCGTGGCCGGCGCCAGGATAGGTGACGGGCTCGAAGACCTTGCCGGCGTTCTTCATCTGCTCGACGACCTTTGGCACCTGGGCGGTGATGCGGTGGTCGTTCTCGCCGTAGAAGCCGTAGACGGGGGCACGAATCTTGGCCAGGTCCGTTTCCTCGGCCGGGGCGGAGCCGTAGAAGACGCAGGCGGCGGCGATGTCGGGGCTGTGCACGGCATAGGCGAAAGTCTGGCTGCCGCCCCAGCAGAAGCCGGCGACGGCGACCTTCTTGTTCACCGCGTCAAGCGTGCGCAAGTGCGCGGCGCAGGCGTCGAGGTCGGCGAGGACCTGAGCGGCGGAGAGCTTGTAGATGCCCTCGCGCGCGGCGTCGCGGGAGGCGTAGCTGTCCGTGCCGCCGCCGTCGGGTCCGGTCTGGCTCAGCAGATCGGGGGCGAGGGCGACAAAGCCCGCCTCGGCGAGCTGGTCGGCGATGTTGCGCTCCCAGTCGGTCAGGCCGCGGTTCTCGTGGATAACGATGACGGCCAGTGCGGGTTTGTCGACCTCGGGAAAGACGAGGAAGGCCCGGACGGTGCGCCCGGCCGGGGTCTTGATCTCGACCCACTCGTGGTGGCGCGGCGAAGACTCGAGGCGCTGTTTGACCGGGTCGGGCTCCTGTGCGAGCGCGGGGACGCTGCACACGCCGCAGACTGCCAGCACCAGGGGTGCGTTCAGGTGGAGCTTTGCGTTTCGCTGCATGGTCGGACTCCCCTACTGGCTCTTGATGCAGTACAGGTGTTTGAGGCCGCGCAGATAGAGTTCGTTGCCGACGATGGCGGGTGAGGCGTCGAAGGCGTCGTCCAGTTTGTTGACGGCGAGCACGTCGAACGTCGGACCGCGCTTGAGGACCACGGTGGTGCCGTTGCGGCCGACGACGTAGATGCGCTCGTCGGCGCCGACAAGCGAGGCGTAGACGCCGCTGACGTCTTCGAGACGTTCCTTGAAGCGCTGCGTGCCGGACCTCGCGTCGTAGCCGGACAGGATGCCGGTGTTCTTCTGGATGAAGTAGAGTGTGTCGTCGTAAAGCAGCGGCGAGGGCACGTAGGGTGTTCCCTCTCCCTTGAGCGACCAGGCGACGGCGTCGGAGCCGGTGAGGTCGCCGGCGGCGCCGGGATAGCGAATGGCGAGCAAGGCCGGCTCGCGGTGGCCGCTCATGGTGAAAACCAGCCCGCCCGCACCGGCGACAGGTGTCGGGATGCAGTTGGCGCCGAGGCCGGCACACTCCCAGACAACGTCGCCGGTCGCCAGGTCATAGGCCCGGACGCGGTTGCTGCCGGGCACGACGGCGATGGTGCGCTCGCCGTCGCGGAGGATGTGCGGCGTGGCCCAGGAGGTCGGTTCGTCGCGCGGGCGGCGCCAGCGCTCCGCGCCGGTGGCCGCGTCGAGAGCGACGATGAACGAGTCGCCCTCATGATCCCAGTTGACGAGGATCAGGTCGCCGACCAGCGCGGGCGAACTGCCTTCGCCGAAGCCGTTGCGCGTGGTCATGTCGCCAAGGTCCTTTTCCCAGACGACGTTGCCGTCGAGGTCCATGCAGTAGAGGCCGCGCGAGCCGAAATAGGCCCAGATGTGCTTGCCGTCGGTGATGGGCGAAGCGGGGGCGAGGCTGCCGTCCTGATGCGTGCCCTCGTGCGGCACCTGCTCGCGGACGACGCGCTCCCAGA
>CAZNDQ010000279.1:0-5920 GCA_964571825.1 uncultured Planctomycetales bacterium
AGCTGCGCGACGGGTTTGCCGAGCTGGCGCGCATTCCCTGGACCGCCGAGCGTGACGACCGGCCGTACGAGGACCGGCCGGCGCTGTCCGCGCCGCAGATCGACCGGCTCGGCGCGGCCGTGCGGCGGGCGCTGGGCGAAGTGCCGTTCTCGGCGTCGCTCATGCCGGCCGTGCTGGCGGCGATGAAGGCGGCGCCGCCGGAAGAGCGGCTCGTCGGGCAGATGACGGCCGGGCGCCGTGCGATCGACGCCGCGTTCGATCTTCATGTGGATGACCGTCCCCTCAGCGCCGCGTGGGACGGGCTGCTGCCGGCCGAGATGCTCCGCGAGCCGCGGCGCTTTGCCGACTGTTACAACCGTGCGCTGGACGAGGAGCGCGCAGCGCTGGGCATCCGCTCGCGCACGCGGCCGATCCCCGACCTGCACGTCGAGGAGCGGCGCGTCGAGCTGCCGCTGTGGGCGTTCGAGGGGCCGCACCGGCGGCGGCTGTTCGTCGAGCCGCGCGGGACGGCCCGCCTGCTCTTTGCCGATGCGACCGCCGTCGGCGAAGTCGATGTGCGGCGCATGCGCGACCCGGATGAAGCGACGGCGCATTTGCGCGCGGCGGTGTCCGCGCGGCTGCGCCCGCGGGCACTGGCGCTGACGCTCTGGGCGCGGCTGCTGCTCGGCGACGTCTTCGTTCACGGCATCGGCGGCGCGAAATACGACCGCATCACCGACGGGCTGATCCGCGGCTACTTCGGCGTCGAGCCGCCGGCGCTGGCCTGCGTCAGCGCCACGCTGCATCTGCCGCTGCCGCAGTTCGATTGCAGCGCGGCCGACCTTGAGCGCGCCATCCGGCTGGCGCGCGACCTGCGCCACAACCCGCAGCGGCACCTGGACGGCGATCCGCGCGTCGTGCAGTTGCACGCCGAAGTCGAGGCGGCGCTGCGCGAGAGCGTCCGGCTGCGCGAAAGCGAGCCGGCGGCCCATGCGGCGCGGCGGCGGCTGTTCGAGCGGGTGCGGGCGCTGCGCGCCGAGATGCTCGCGCCGCACGACGAAATCGCGCGGCGGGCCGACGCCCGCATTGCGCGCGTCCGCCGCGAGGCGGCGCACGACGCCGTCGCCCGCGGCCGCGAATACTTCGCCGGACTCTACCCGCGCGAGAAACTGGCCCGCCTCGTCGAGACGATCGACGCGGCCGCGCTATGATTTCACTCCGCCACGACGCGGCGGTAAGATGGCCGATCCGAAGCGGCCAGCGCGGCGACGCCGCGAACGGGCCCTGTTGTAACCTCGACCCGACGCCCTCGCCCGGCAGGAAGGAGCCCCCGGCATGACACCGGACGACGACACGCCGAAGATCCAGATCGACGACGACTGGAAGGCCGAGGCGCAGCGTGAGAAGGAGCGCCTGGCGCAGGAGGAGCAGCAGGCCGGCGAGCTGCCGCCGCTGCCCGAGCCCAGCTTCGCCGAAGTCGTCAACATGGTGCTGATGCAGGCGTTGATCGGGCTGGGTGGGTTTACGACGCCCGACGGCCGGCGGCTGGCGCCCGACCTCGAGGTCGCCCGCCACCACATCGACCTGCTCGAGGTGCTCGAACGCAAGACGCAGGGCAACCTCGATCCGGAAGAGCAGACGCTGCTCAGCACGGCGCTGTACGAACTGCGGATGCGCTACGTCCAGACCATCGAAGCGGCGCAGAAGAAGGCCTAGACCCGCGCGCGGAGCCGTTTTTTCCCGCGGCGCCGGGGCCGGGCGCGGGCGGGCTGAGTCAACCGATGCTGCTGCCGATCCGCACTGATTCCCCGATTCGCCGCACGCCGTACGCGAACCTGGCGCTGATCGCGCTCAACGTCGGGCTGTTTCTGCTGGCGCGCGTCAACCCGGCGTTCATTGCCTTCGAGAAGCGCTATCTGGTCCTCGACGCCGACTGGCCGCAGCTCCACCAGTTCTTCACCTATCAGTTCATTCACGCGCATGACACGATCATGCACCTCGTGGGCAACATGCTCTTTCTCTGGATCTTCGGCAACGCGGTGAACGCCAAGGTCGGGCAGCTCTCCTACGTGCTGCTTTATCTGGCGGGGGGCGTGGCGGCCGGGGCCGGCTTCGCCTGGGGCGCGGATTCGATGATCGTCGGTGCGTCCGGCGCCATCGCCGCCGTCACCACCGCCTATCTCGTGCTCTACCCGCGCAGCAACGTCACCGTCGTCTATTTTTTCTTCTTCATCGGCACGCTCGAAGTGCCCAGCATGATCATGATCCTGGTCAAGATCATCCTCTGGGACAACCTCATCGCGCCCAATCTCGACAGCGGCCCGAGCAACGTCGCCTACTCCGCGCATCTGGCCGGTTACGCCTTTGGCTTCGTCGTTACGCTGATCATGCTGCGGCTCGGCGCGCTGCCGCGCGACCAGTTCGACATGATCGCCATCTGGCGCCGCTGGACGCAGCGGCGGGCCTACGCCTCGGTCGTGCGCGATCCGCGCGTGGCGGTGCCGGGTCGCTTCGGCCGCGTCGCCGCGCCCGTGCCCACCGCGCGCCGCGTCGAGCCCGCCGCCGAGGAGTCCGAGCCGGTCGTTGCACTGCGGCAGGAGATCACCCGCGCGCTGGCCGAGCACGACCGCACCCGCGCTGCCGACCTCTATGAGCAACTGCTCGCCGCCTCGCCGGACCAGGTGCTGGCGCGGCAGGCGCAGCTCGACGTGGCCAACCAGCTCTACACACTGCATCGCTATCCGCAGGCGGCGGCGGCGTACGAGCGCTATCTTCAGACGTATGGCGGTTCGCCCGAGGCGGATCACGTGCGGCTGCTGCTGGGGATCATCTATGCGCGCGATCTGAAGTCGTATTCCGCCGCCCAGCGCTATTTGCAGGAGTCGCTGGCGACGCTCACCGACGAGCGGCGGCGCGAGCAGTGCCGCGTCTGGCTCGACGCGATCCGCGACGAGCCGGCGGGGCCGCATCCGGCGACGTAGGCGCGCAGCGCGTTGCGTACGCCCCGGCCGCCTCACCCCATGCAGAGCAGCGCCGCGACCAGTGCCGGAAACGCCAGCAGCATCAGCAGCGTGCAGTAACCCATGAAGCGCCGCACGTTGACGCCCGTCAGCCCCATCAGCGGGATGGCCCAGAAGGGCTGGATCATGTTCGTCCACTGGTCGCCGTAGCTGACGGCCATGATCGCCTGCTCGATCGGCGTGCCCAGCGACTCGGCCGCGCTGCACATCAGCGGCCCCTGCACGATCCACTGCCCGCCGCCGGACGGCACGAAGATATTGACCAGCCCGGCGCTGAGCAGCGCCGCCACAGGGAACGTGTGCGCGGGCGAGAGGTGCAGCAGCGCCGCGGCCGAGCCGGACGCCTCGACGAACCACTGCGACATGGCCGCCGCCAGCCCCGCACCGAACATCATCGCCTGGATGCCGGCATAGAGCGGGAACTGCAGCACGATGCCGGTGATGGCGCGGCCGCCCTCCGTTGCCGCCGCGACGTATTCGTACAGGTTACGATGCAGCAGCAGCCCGAGCGCCAGGAACAGCGCGTTGACGACGTTGAGGTTAATTGCCGCGGCGCCGTGCTCCCAGAGCAGGTTGCCGAGCACGATGAGAAAGCCGAGCGCGATCAGCAGGGGCACGATGCGCGAGTGGTTGATCGCGTCGGCGAGCGTGCGCGGCCCGGCGCCGGCAAGCCGGTCGCTGTCGAACGGCTCATCCTCCGTTCCCTTGGCCTCCGCGCCGTCGTCGGCGAAGACCTCGCCGCCCATCGACGCCAGCAGCAGCGGCACGCCAAGAAAGACCGCCAGCGTCAGCCCGAGGTTCGGCAGCGACAGCGTCGTGCGCGTGATCGGGATCGGCGGGATGGGCTTGGCGTTGTCCCGCGCGATGGCTGAGTCGTCCGCCGCGGTATCCGCCGCATCGCGCGGCGCAGCCGACGAGTGCGGTCCGGCCGCAGCAGGCGTAATCCGCTCGATGCCCTCCTTGGCCACGCGCAGCGGCGCGGAGCCGGACAGCCCGCCGTGCCAGATCATCATCCCCGAGTAGGCTGCGGCGACGATCAGCGCGTAGCTGCAATGGCGCCCGCGCGCGACGAGCCCCGCGCGGACGCGCGCCGCGAGCAGCCCGCCGGCGATCAGCCCGAAGCCCCAGTTGATCCAGCAGCCGACGCAGGACACGGCGGCAACGAGCAGCACGGCCGCGCGGTTCGACTCCACGCGCCCTGCGAGGAAGTTGAGGAAGCGCGTCGCCGGCGGCGCCTTGGCCAGGCCGTACCCCGTCAGCAGTACGAGGCACATCTGCAGGGCGAAGACGAGGAAGTCGGCGTTCCACACCCCGGCAAACCACACCTGCCCGACCGCCAGCGACCGCGCGGCGAGTCCCATCCCGGCCAGCTTCGCCTCGCGCGGCGCGAGCACCGCCAGCCCGGCGGTGAGCAGCGTCAGCAGACACGCCAGCACCATCGGGTCCGGCAGGATCTGCCGCGTGAGGCGCGAAAAGAACTCACCCAGCCGCTGCATGATGCCCTCGCGATTCCGGACTGGTTATAATGATTGCCCGCGTATGCCCATCATCGTGCAAAAGTTCGGCGGCACAAGCGTAGCCGACGCGGACCGCATCCACCGGGCCGCCCGCCGCGCCATCCGCGCCAAGCTGGCCGGCAGCCAGGTGGTGATGGTCGTCTCGGCGATGGGCGACTCGACCGACCGCCTCTTCGAGCTGGCCCACCAGGTCTGCCGCAACCCGCCGCAGCGCGAGCTGGCGATGCTCGTGACGACGGGCGAGCAGGTCTCGATCGCCCTGATGGCGATGGCGATCCACGAAGCCGGCCACGAGGCGATCAGCCTCACCGCCGGGCAGATCGGCCTGATGACCGACAGCATCCACACCCGCGCCCGCATCAAGAACATCGACGTGCAGCGGCTCCGCCGCGAACTCGACGCCGGGCGAATGGCGATCGTCGCCGGCTATCAGGGCGTCGACGCCTCGGGCGAGATCACCGCGCTGGGCCGCGGCGCGTCGGACACGACGGCCGTGGCGCTGGCCGCCGTGCTGGGCGCGGAAGTGTGCGAGATTTACACCGACGTCGACGGCGTCTACACGGCCGACCCCCGCGTCGTGCCCCAGGCGCGCAAGATCGACGAGATCAGTTATGATGAGATGCTCGAACTGGCGTCGCTCGGCGCGGGCGTGATGCACACGCGCGCCGTCGAGTTCGGCATCAAGTACGGCGTGCCCATCCACGTCCGGAGTTCGCTCACCGACAGCACGGGGACCATGATCGTGCCCGAAACCAAGGGAATGGAAGACGTCGTCGTCCGCGGAGTCGCGCTCAAGCTCGAGGTCGCCAGCATCCTGCTCACGGACGTGCCCAACCGCACCGGCGCCGCGGCGAAAATCTTTCACCGCCTCGCCGAGCGCAACATCGTCATCGACGACATCATCCAGAACGTCTTTCCCGAGAGCCGCAGTGCGCATCTGGGCTTCACCGTCGACCTGGCCGACGCGCAGGAGGCGCGTGCCGTCTGCGAGGAGCTTTCGCCCGAGATGCGGCTCGGGGGCATCACGCTCAACGATCAGGTGTGCAAGGTGAGCATCGTGGGCGTCGGCATGCGGACACACACCAACGTTGCCGCGCGCACGTTCGAGGCCCTCGCGCAGGACGGCATCGACATCCAGAACATCTCCACCTCGGAGATCGTCATCAGTTGCATCCTGCCGCGCGCCGACGGCGAGCGCGCGCTGCGGCTGCTGCACGACACCTTTGAACTCGACCGCGAAGGCTGATGCGTGAGCCCGCCACCCCCGCGCGAGGCCGTCTCGTGATTCGTCGCGCCGCCCATTCCGTACCGCGCTGCCGCCGGCGCCGCATTTCGCCCCGCGCCTGGCCGCTGCGCTATCGCCGCGGGCCGTGGGCCGTCGCGCTGCTGCTTGTCATCGGCGCC
>CAZNDQ010000280.1:0-5906 GCA_964571825.1 uncultured Planctomycetales bacterium
GCAGGCCGGGCGGGAACACCCCGAGCAGGTAGCCCATGGTGGCGACGATGTTCGGCTCGTTGATCGTGCAGGCCCGGCGCATCAGACCGGCGAGACGCGCGGCGGCGCGCTCGCAGAGCTCGGCGAAGCGGTCGGCGGTGTCGGGTTCGGACCAGCCGCCGCGGTCAGCGAGCCAGCGTGGCGTCGTGAAGTGGTGGAACGTCACGACCGGCTCGACGCCCCGGTCGAGGAGGGCCTCGCACTCTCGCGCATCGCCGAGAACGTCGTCGTCAAGCTCCCGACGACCTCGGAGGGCCTCAAAGCCTGTGTCCGCTTGCGCGAGCAGGACATTCAGGTGAACATGACGCTCATTTTCCAAGCGAACCAGGCGCTGTGCGTCGCCAAGGCGGGGGCCAACTACGCCTCGCCCTTCATCGGGCGGCTCGACGACGTGGGCCACACCGGCATGGACCTCATCTCTGACATCCGCACGATCTACGACAACTACGGGTTCGAGACGAAGATCCTCGCGGCCAGCCTGCGGCACCCGCTTCACGTCGTGCAGGCGGCACTGGCCTGCGCCGACGTGGGGACGATGCCCTTCAACGTGCTGATGCAGATGCTGAACCACCCGCTGACGGACGTTGGGCTGGAGCGGTTCCTCTCGGACTTCAAGAAGGCGGGCAAATAGACCTACGCCTTCACTTTCGCTCGACACAACGGCAGCTGGATTTGATCGCCACGTCGGCGCGGGCCCAGGCGCGATCGAACTGTTTTTCGGCTTCGTCGGCTTCGTCCTCGCGGCCCTGGGCTTCCAGCGCCCGTGACAGGCCGTAGAGCGACCAGCCGTTGTGGGGCCATTTGCGCAGGTCGGCCCGGTACACCTGTTCCGCTTCGGCGTGACGGCCGGCGTCGAGCAGCACGGCGCCGAGCGTGTGACGGACGGGTTGAATCCACTCGGGCGGCTCCATGTACAGCAGGGCATCCTCTCGCTCGATCGCCCGGCGCAGCGCGGCGACGGCCGCATCGATTCTGCCCTCGCGGTAGGCGATCTCGCCTTCGAGCATGTCCTCGGCGACGCGGAGCACGTCGTGGGCCTTGTTGATGGAGAAAAGGGCGTCGGCGGGGACGCGGGCGACGGCGGCGCGGAAGGCGGCCTGCTCCTGCCGGGCTTCGGCCACGTTCCCCTTGGCCGCCAGCGCCACGGCCCGGCTGAAGCGCCACATGGCGGTGGAGATCGGCAGGATGTCGGGCGGGGCGGGCTCGGCGAGAATGTCGTCCCAGCGGCCGAAGCGCTTTAGGGCGTCATACGTCGCCCCCATGAACGGGTCGACGAGGGCCGGCTGCTCGCGCATGTAGTCCTCGGGGACGCTCTCGACGATGTTTCGCGCGGCGCTGACGGCGGCCGCGCTGCGGCCGGACATCATCGAGGCAAATGCCAGCATGTGATGGTTGTGCGCCATGTAGACGCGGTAGAAGCCTTGCTTCGGCGAGACCTGGCGATAGGCGCGGTCGGCGCGGATGGCGCGTTCGTTCTGGGCCGCGGCAAGATCCCATCGTCCAGTGAGCACGTCGATGTGCGAGGGCATGTGGGTGAGGTGGCCGGAGACGGGCACCAGCCGCCGCAGCCGATCCGCGGCGGTGTTGGCGCGCTCGGGATGCGGCGAGGCCTCGACGGCGTGGATGTACAGGTGGTTGGCGCCGGGGTTGTCGGCGTCGAGCCGCAGCACTTGGTCGAGCACGGCGAGTACCTGCGGCGTTTCGGGGCGGGGCTCACCGTCCCTGGACCAGAGGTCCCACGGGCGGAGGTCCATCAGCGCCTCGGCGTAGAGGGTGCCGACGTCGGGGTCGCGGGGGTGCGCTTCCCAGACGCCGCGCATGGCGGCGGCGTAGGCTTCGTCGAACGGGCGGCGGTCGGACGGCGCGGGGTTGGCGTAGCGATGGCCAAGGGCATCGATCAGCGCCTGCTCAATCGGGTCGGCGTGCGCGCGCAGTGCGCGGGCCTTTTCGAGTGCCTCCCACGCTTGTCGCGATTGCTCGGGTGTCATCAGGGGGTTGTTGATGTGCGGCCCGTTGCAGAGGGCGATCCCCCACCACGCCATCGCGCATTGCGGATCGATCCGCGCTGCTTCGCCGAACGAGCGGATCGCCTCGTCGTGATTGAAGGCGTAGGCCCAGGTGAAGCCCTGGTCGAAGTAGCGCTGGGCGAGCGCGGAGGATGTTGATACTTTGCGGTGATGCGGGCCGATTTCGGCGAACAGCGGCGCCTGGGCCCCGGCCGGGTAGGTGTGTCTCGCCGGGCCGCCGCAACCCGCGAGGAATACCAACGCCGCCACCGCCACGCCGAGTATGCGTGTTCTTTGCATGATTCGCTCCCCTTCAATTGTTGTGTTTGATCCGGTTTGTACCTTACGCGCGGCGAGCGGCAGGGTCAACCCGCCGATCGGGTATCAGGTTGCGAATAGAATCCGGTTTGCGAACGCTTCGCGTATCGCGCTAAGGATGATGCGGCTTGGCGCCGTTGAGCGCTTCGGTTCGTGTGATGTGCAGCAGCGCGCAGTTCACTGTGCGCTCGGCCGGGCCGTCGGGCCCGCGCGGCCCGGGGACCGCGACCGTCACGCGCGAGCGCTGGACGATGGCCATGTCCGGATGGCGGATGTCGTACGTTGCGCCATCCGTCAGGCAGATGCGAAACGGCTCAAACGGCTGGGCACGCAGAAGCTCGAGTATGTCGTCGGGGCGCATTCACGGCCTCTTTCAGCAAGACTTTCCTATTATAGCAAAAACGTACGAGGCGATTCACGTGGACCCGGCTGCGTTCCCCGGCTCTCTTATCCGACCTGAACGTCCCACCGACCATGAGGCGATCGACGCGCTGCTGCGCAAAGCGTTCGGCGGGGAGTCCGAGGCGGTGCTGGTGCAGCGGATTCGCGCGGGCGAGGGATTTGATCCGCGGCTGGCGCTGGTTGCGGTGCATTCGGGCGACGAAGCCAGCTTCGTACGCGACAATTCGCGCGGCTCCGAAGAGGTCATCGGACACATTCTGTTCAGCCCGGTGCGGATCGAGGGGGCGCAGCGCACGACGCCTGCGCTGGCGCTGGCGCCGATGGCAGTGCTCCCCGCGTGGCAGCGGCGCGGCGTGGGCTCGGCGCTGGTGCGCGCGGGGCTCGATGCCTGCCGCCGACTCGGGCACCGCATCATCATCGTGCTCGGACATGCCGAGTATTACCCGCGCTTCGGCTTCCGGCCGGCCGCGCCGCTGGGCATCCGCGCGCCGTGGAATGTTCCGGACGAGGTCTTCATGGCGCTGGAGCTGGCGCCCGGCGCGCTAGAGGGTGTGAGCGGGATGGTGCGATACCCGGCGGCGTTTGATGGGTTGTAATGCCCTGAGTCTGCAGTGGATCAATTGCTACGGCGCCGCGATCCGCGACGCACCGCCAGCGGAGGGCTCCGATTCAAGATGCGGGGCGATAGCCTCGACCACGTCGCGAAACGTCCGGATGCGCAGCCGGAACGGCCCCTGAATGCTGCCCCAAATGAGCCCTGCAGGCAGGAAGATCATGGCAGCCAACGCCGAAAGCACGGTGGCGAAAAGAGCTGCGCCGACCAATCCGACGAACACTGAAGCGTCAAAACGTTCGCCAATCCAGCCGAGAACCTCGGTGATCGCCATGCCAAGTGTTGCCGCGGACAGGGACCCCCACCCGATCCGATACAGGACATGCGCGTTCCATAATTGCCCATTCGAAGAAGTGACCCACGGGAACAGGGCACGGAGGCGCGATGCGAACTGTCGTAGTTGTCTGTGCCTGAGCGCGCTGCGCAGCCGGGTACTCGGTCCGATGCGCTCCTCCAGACCGGTGATCCATGCCGTCGCGCGCTCCAGCTCGCGGAAGACGCCCGCCTCCAAGCAGCGGCGGCCGAACAACTCGACGGGACGGACTTCGCGCAGGTCGGCCCGCGCCGCGATGAATGTCGCCAACTTGCGCATCGTCGTCTTCGGGCCGGCAACCTCGGACCATTCTTCGGCCGTCGCGCGAAAGCCAAACACTGACTCCCACTGCTTCAACGCCTTCGACCAGGCGCACTGCCGTTGCCGCTTTGTCAGCGCAAACAGGATCTCGTAGTCGCCACAGTTGTCGAGCGTAATCTCGGCGAACTTGTCAATCTGAGATTCGTCTTCCTGGCCCGCTTCGCTGTTGCGCCAGAGTACGTCCAGCACGCGATCAACCGCAGTTACCGAAGTTGAGACCATGGTTGGACTCCGAGTCCCGCGCGCATTCTACAACCGCACTCCACATCCGTCATACCCCCTCCGATATCCATCACTCGATATCGACCCGTCGCGGTACTCCGGGACTCCTCAACTGGCCACCGGCCACTGGACACTGGTTCGCGAAAGGTGTGGCGCCCGGTCCCGCTCCACGGTGGCTAGCTTTGTGGAGGGGGATTGGTGAACAACGGCGGGACCGGGGGCAAGCTCAATTGGCGGGCGCGCCGGATTCGCGTCCGGCGGGCACGCGGGAATCTCGCGCGGCGGGCTCGGTCGCGCGTCGGACCATGAGAGGTCCGCGGCGGCGGCCGATCGCCGCGGATGTACTGGTCAGTTTACCGCGCTGACCTGCGTTTCGATCGCGGTCGGTGCCGGGGCCGAAGCGGGCGTCCAGACGCGGACGTCTGTCACTTCAACGCGGGCGGTCAGCGGCTCGGTCGAACGCCGCCAGGTCCGCACGTAGTAGGTGCGCGTCGAACCGGGCAGCAGCGGCCCGCGCCAGTCGTTTTCGATCGTCACGGGCGTGGCGGCGTAGGTCATGATCTCATCGACGGGGTTCGACTCCTCGTCGCCGAGCACGACGCGCAGCGCCAGGAGGGAGACGGTCTCGGAGCCCTCATTCTTCACTGTCACCACGGCGCGCTGTCGTTCGTCGCGGTGGCCGGCGACGACGCGGACGTCGACGTCGAGGTTTTCGCGGTAGGCGGGGTCGCGGCGGTCGTTGAGCATGTCGGCGACGGCCGGGGGGAGCGAATCGCGCAGGCGCGGCAGGCCGTCGAACATATTCGTTGTCAGTGCCAGGACGCCGTCGCTCTTGTGGTCGAGGATGCGCATGGCGTAGATGGCGACGCCGGAGCCGCAGACGATCACGGTCGCCAACGTGCCGAAGACGCAGAGGAAGAGGGAGGGGAAAAAGCCGAACTTGCGAACGACGACGGGGGAGGAATGGTGGTTCATCATGGCGGTGTCTCCGATGTCGGCCGGGGGCCCGCGACGATGGGCGCTGCGGCCGGTCCAAACGAGGATTCGGCTGAGGCGGCCGGATATTTCGGCGCTTCAGTCGAATCGGGCCGGGGGCGTACGCGGATCGTCGGTCCGGGCGATTTGGGCGGCGCGACGGGCGAAGGGGATCGGCCATGCGTCCGCGTTAACTATATGCCAGACATGAGGTTAGCGTCATGTGACGGGCCGTCCAGCGCAGCCCAGCGCCCGGGGCCCACCGGGCAAGCGTGGGACGGCGACGTTGCCCGCTCCGTCAGTTGATGCAGTTCGGCGGCGACTGGGTGCTGGTCGTCCCGAACCAGAGAGCGAAGGTCGGAAAGTCGATGAGGTTGATGACTCCGTTCCCGTCGAGATCGCTACAGAAGAACGCCTCGGGCGGGCAGTCGATGTTTGGCGCAGTAAGTCCGATGCAGTTCGAAAACGCGGTGAAATCGACGAGATTGACCACTCCGCCGCTGCCGTCGATGTCGCCGCAGGAGCAGGGCGGGCCGCCGGCGCACTCAGGATCATCGTCGGTCATGCCGTCGCAGTCGTTGTCAATGCCGTCGGCGCAGTTGCCGGCGAGCGTGGATTCTTCGTTGCCCGGATAGGCCGCGGGTTCGGTGTCGTCGCAGTCGAACTCGTCGGTGACGGTGCAGCCGGTGCGGTCGGT
>CAZNDQ010000281.1:0-5906 GCA_964571825.1 uncultured Planctomycetales bacterium
AGAAAAACAGCTAGTTAGAACTTTCAGGACGATCCTGGATTTCTGTAGAATGCCACGGAAAGTGCCACGGAAACCACGGAGAAACTCATGGCGGCGAGGCGTGGAGACATCAGAACGGTGAAGGGTCGCGAGGCCCTGCCGGTGGATCCGAACGACACGATCTTCAGCAAGGTAACCGTTGGCCAGTACGTCGGATTCCGAAAGACCGGCAGACCGTGCGCGGGTACTTGGTGGGCCCGCTACCGGGATGCCAACACGGGCAAGCGCAGCTACCACCGGCTCGGCGATTTCGCGACCGAACCGCCGAGCAAGCAGTACGACCTCGCGCTGGCGGCCGCCCAGAAATGGCTCAAGCACATGGCGGCTGGGGGTTCGGACGAGGTGGAAACGGTGGCCGATGCCTGCAAGGCCTACATCCAATCGATCCCGGATGGGGCAAAAGCGAAGCGAACTCGCGCCGACCTGACGCGCTCCGTGATGGGTACGTCGCTGGCGACCGTGAATCTGATTGACCTCAAGTCTCGCCACGTCGAGGACTGGCGAAAGGAGATCAGCAAGCGCCCGGTGCGGGTGGGTCGCGGTGGGGCGTTGCGCGAAGGCCGCGAGCGCTCACCGGCCAGCGTTAACCGCGAACTGGTGCCGCTGCGCGCCGCGCTGAATCGAGCCTACCGACGCGGGCAGATTCCATCGAATCTCGCTTGGCGCGAGACGCTGAAACCTGCGACGGGCGATGGGACTGGCAATCGGCGCGAGGCGATCCTGTCGAAGGGGGAACGCGCGAAGCTCCTCGAGAGCGCGGGCTCGGAGATCAAGCCGTTCCTGATGTTGTTGGGCATGCTGCCGCTGCGCCCTGGCGCCGTCGCCGCGCTTTCGGTGGCGAACTGGGACCGGCGGGCCAGCGTGCTGACCATCCCAAAGGACAAGGCGAACAGCGGTCGCAAGTTCAGGGTGACGCCCGCAGTTGCGACGTTCCTCGACGAACAGTGCCGCAGAAAGCTGCCGGCCACCCCGATCTTCACCGACGGGCAGGGGGCGCGTTGGAACAAGGACACATGGAAGAAGGCGGTGCGCATTGCCGTAAAAAGGGCCGGCCTGCCGGCCGAGGTGACTGCGTATACGCTGCGGCACTCGTTGTTGACGGAACTCGTAGAAGGTGGTGCGCCGCTGAGCGTGGCTGCCCGTATCGCGGGCACCTCGGTCGAGATGCTCACAAAGGTCTACCACCACCTGACCGACGAGGCCGCTGAGAGCGCGCTGGCTGTATTGGGTTGATGCGCCGCGGGCCAAGTGCGGAACGCTGCATAAGAGGCCCCTAGGCGGAGACCCGACGCCAACTTGACGGGGAGGTTGCCCACGTCGCTCCGCGTGGCACGGGTGACTGCGGCGGGTCGTTGACCTCGAGGCTTCGGAAGTCTCCGTCGTCAGTATCGCAATAGGGTGGCTTCCCAAAGATCTCCGCCGGGGGCAGGGAGGCGTGCGCCGGGGGCCGAGTCGGTCCGCCGGTACGACGTCCGTCGAAGCGTCGTTCGCCTCTTGGCGGGGGATCAAGACCCCAACATCTTCGTCCCGGCGGTGTCCGACGCCGACGCACGGCTGCGAGTCGCTGCAATGCCCGGCAATCAGCGACGTTGAGACTGACTTGCCCGGCTCGCGCTGATTTGCTTTCCCAAGACCTGGATCACTGGTGCGGGCTCCGGGCGCGCGCCCAGCACCTCGTCGCCGGCACCCAGAACGGTATTGCTCAGCTGGACCGTGTCCCATGGCGATGCAAAGAGCGCCGGACTCACTTCCCGGACCGACCAGGCTGATGTGCTGCCCGGGGGGAAACAGTGGGCACACTGACTCGCGAATCCCTGTGGGATTTCCTCGTACTTAATGGGAGCGAGCGATGACCTCGACTAGAAAGCAACCCCTCCGCCTCGAACGTCCGTCGAAGGGTTTTGCCCGGCTGGGACTCGGCCGGTCGACCGGCTACAAGCAGATCCAAGACGGACTCTTGCCCAAGCCCGTCGCCATCGGGGAACGCGCGCGCGCCCTCGTCGAACACGAGATTGACATGGTCATCCGGGCCAGAATCGCCGGTCAATCCGACGACGAGATCCGCCAACTGGTCCGCCGGATTGAGGCGGAACGCGCCGGATCTAACCGTGATCACCTCCTCGGTGAGACCACTCGTACTGATGGTTCGGAGTGAACGACAGGCGCACGGCCTGACAGCGCGTTGCGAGCGTAGTCCCAATCGCCAACCAGACAGCCAAAATGCGGGGCAGGCCGAGCGATGCATAACACCGCACGCGCCCGAGAGGCGCTACGGGCAATTCCCTGTCCGCCAGATCGCGAATTGTGGTGGCCCATTATTGGTTCGGCACTCGCCGAAGGCCTCTCCGAGGAGGAGGTTCTGCTCTGGTGCGAATCCGGTCCGAATTTCGATCGTGCGGAAGCGCTGTCGACAATTCGATCGCTGGCACGCAGGCCGGACAACGGGCGCCGCGGGTCGCTGTACGCAATGGCCCGCGACGCCGGATGGTGCGAGCCGATGAACGGGCACGCCAAGCCGCACCACAAGGCGCAGGCGCCGCGCAAACCCGAGCCGATGGCCAAGCGTCCGCCGTTCGACTTCGAGTCCGTCTGGCGCGAATCTGAGGCCGCCACGGCGGCGCATCCGTACATCGTCAAGAAGCGCGGCCTGCCCAACGACCTGCGCGTGTACCGCGGGCCGCTAAAGGTGGCCGGCCAGGCGCTCGACGGGGCGCTGCTGGTGCCCGTGCTCGACGCGGAGGGCAAACTGCAGAGCTGGCAGGCAATCCCGGCCGGCGGAGACAAGAAGCTCAATGCGCCAGGCGCGACGCTGGCCGGCGGCCGGTTCATCGTGGGCGGCGAGCCGCGAGACGGCGAACCGCTGTACCTGTGCGAAGGCATCGGCCAAGCGTGGTCCGCGCATCAGGCGACAGGCAAGCCAGCCGTTGTCTGCTTCGGCGCCGGAAACGTCGAGCGCATTGCCAGGCAGATGCATAAACGGCACCCGGCCGCACGCCTCGTGATCGTCGCCGACGCCGGCAAGGAAGCCGACGCCGAGCGCACTGCGGCTGCCGTCGGCGGTGCGTGGATCGGGATGCCGGCCGGCTCGCCGTCGAACTTCGACCTGAACGACTTCCACCAGCAGGAGCAATCGCTCCAGGCGGTGGCTGCGCTACTGGCACAAGCGCGTGAATCGGGGCCGGCAAGCGCGGAGGCTGCAGGGGACCAGTCCCGCGAACGCTGCGCTACGGATGACGCTCCGCGTCTGCTCGATTTGACCGCACTCGCGCAGCATGACCCTAAGCCACCTGCGTTCATCGTGCCCGGCTGGCTGCCGGCCGGCGAGGTGACGTTGTTCGCTGCGCACGGCGGCACCGGCAAGTCGGCAACGGCGCTTCGGCTGGCCGTTTGCCTGACAGTGGGCCGCGACTGGCACGGGCTGCCGGTCGAACAGCGGTGCGTCGACTACGTCTCGTTCGAGGATTCCGAGCCGGTGCTTCACTGGCGTCTGCACCGCATCTGCCAAGCCCTGGGCGTGAGGCTCGCCGACTTGGACGGGCGACTGCGCGTGTTCGACGCGACGAAGTGCGCCAGTGCGTGGTACTCGCGTGGGCAATACGGCGAGACAGGGCCGACCCCCGCCTTCCACGACGTCTCCGAGCGCATCGGCGGTCCGGGCCGCGTCGTGATGGTGGACGGCTCTAGCGATACGTTCGCCGGCAACGAGAACGACAGGGCACAGGTGAAGGCGTTCGTCAGACTGCTGCGCCGGCTCATCGCCGACGACGGCGCGCTGATACTGATCGCGCACGTTGACAAGCAAGCCGCGCAAGCAGGCGCCGGCTCGCTCGGGTTCTCCGGCTCGACAGGATGGAACAATGGCGTGCGCGCGCGCTGGTTCATGTACAACGAGGTAGACGCGGAGAGTTTCGAAACCGGCAACGTCGTCCTCGAGGTACGCAAGTCGAATCTCGGACGCATCGGCGGTCGGATCGTGCTCTCGTTCGATGAGTCGCGGGGCACTTTCGAGCGAATCGACAGCGAACCGCCCAAGCGCGATCGTTCTTTCCAGCGAGTTGACGAGGCTGAGGCGATCCTGCGGGTGATCCGCGATGCCTGGGCCGCCGGCGACCCTATCCCGGCCGCCACCGCCGGCACCCGTACGGCACATAGCGTGTGCGCCGCGCGCGACGACTTTCCGGTCAGCCTTAAGAGCCGGGCCGGGCAGCGCCGATTCAGGATGGCATTGGAGGAATTGCGCGCGGCCGGCGCGGTGCGTGTCGAGGCATTCAGGCGCCCCAATCGCCACCTTGTCGAGGTCCTTTATGCACCCGAATGACGCGCGCCGCTGTTTGCACGGCGTGCGCTGCTGTCTGTCGATTCTGCGCCGCAGTCTGCACGCCAAGCGCACGCGATACACACCCCCTATTACCCCCATGCGCATTGCGCGCTGTGGCGCGCGCCGCAATGCGCAAACAACGACGCGCCAATCTGGCGCGCTACCGGACGTGGAGCATGAGCACGAAGTTGGCGCTCCGGAGTGGCGTATTGGCTCGGGAGCGCAGGCCGAGATACACCGCCACTTGGGCAAGGCACAGGCGGTGCTGGCCCCTGATTGTCGCGCTGCGCGTAGATGCGGCGCCGAGCACAGCCTTCAGACAAAACAATGGTCATCATTGCGCGTACCAGGTCGACGATCAGCGACGCTCTGGCAAGACCGTACTCGAGCTCAACGGCCCCGCGCAGCATGACCTTGGAGTGATCCGATGTCTGAAATGGCACCGCACAAAACACGTAGCCGCCGCCCGCCAGCCACGGCGTGGGCGCCCGGCCAGAGCGGCAATCCTCGTGGTCGACCGCGTGGAACCCGAAATCGGGCGACGCTGCTTGCCGAAGCACTTCTAGACGGCGAGGTCGACGCCATCGTCCGGCGCGTGATCGACGGAGCACTGGCTGGCGATCCGGTGTGCTTGCGGCTCGCCCTGGAGCGCCTGGTGCCCCCGGCAAAGGATCGTCCGATCCAGGTCGAACTGCCGAGACTGGTGGCTGCCGCAGACGCCGTCACCGCGGTGGCGGCCGTGACTGCCTCGGTCGCCGACGGCGCGATTACGCCCGCCGAAGGTGTGGCCCTTGCGGGTCTGGTCGAGATCCATCGCAAGACGCTCGAGACGGCCACGCTGGTCGCCCGGATCGAGGCGCTGGAGCGGAATCAGCGGTGAGTCGACTCAAGAGTGCTGTGGCCCGTCTGGAAGCCCGCGTGAGACGCGACGATCCCTATGCGCAATGCAGTTGCGGCTGGGCCGTGAGCAAACGCAAGGCCGCAGCCCGCCCACCCGGCCAGTGCGACCCTGAGGAAAGCAACGCGATTCGACGGGCCCTGGCGAGGCTGCAGGCGAAGGTGCCCCCGCCGAAGCCGATGACGCTCGAGGAACGCCGAGTCACTGCCGCGGCGAAGCTTGCGGCGGCGCGGGCAGACTCCGCGAAGTGGGAACGCTCGCCGGCGGAGTTGGAGCGTTGTGCGATCTGCCCCGAGATCAAGCAGGGACGCCACTGGGCGCGCATTCGTCTGCGCGTTGCCGAACTCGCTGCTCGGGAGGCTGGTTGCCTGGACAGCGACTGAAGCACGGGCGCGTCGGGAACATCCGCTGTCCCCAAGTCACTGGGTTCCCGGTAAAACTCGAGTTGCGAGGAAAGGGGCGCTGAGCCACTTTCCGGAACTGCGCGGCCCGAAGGAGTTCGAAGTTCCCCGGACAGCTCATGAGGACTTCGTGGACTGCGGCTATCCTGAATGACGTACTGTATATTCCATGGGCCTGATCGATCAGCTCAAGCGGTTGTTTGGCTTTTCGCGCGGTGCGAGCGCCGCCCATGTGTCGCCGCCAACCGAA
>CAZNDQ010000282.1:0-3184 GCA_964571825.1 uncultured Planctomycetales bacterium
CAACTCCGACCGCAACTACCTCGGCCCGCGCGAAGAGGTGAACCCCTACACCGGCGTCTGGACCTGCGTCGGCTCGCACTTTTCCGGCGGCCAGCCCGACTGCGTCCGCCGCCACGGCAGCGCCGGACACAATGCCGTCCAGCACCTGATGGAGGTCCGCGACGCCGACCTCGGCGACGCCTCCGCCGTCTACCGCTACGAGGGCTACTACGTCGTGCAGGGCGACGTCAACACCTACAACAACATCGCCTGGCGCACCGCGACCACGAGCTGGACCGGCTCCGCCTGGTCCGTCTCGACCACCACCGGGCGCGTCGAGGGCCCCGTCATCAACAGTTGGGGCGACGCGCGCACCACGGTCAGCGGCAGCGGCGACGGCGACGCGATCCTCGCCGTGGCCACGACCGACCTCGGCGGCGGCACCTGGCACTATGAATACGCCCTCTACAACCACAACATGGACCGCCAGATCCGTGCGTTCAGCGTGCCCCTCGCCTCCGCGCTGACACCGACCAACGTCGAGTTCCGCGACGTCGACGACGACGCCGGCAACGACTGGTCGGTGTCCATCGCCGGCGGCGCCATTACCTGGGAAACCGAGACCCACGCCGCCAACCCCAACGCCAACTCGCTCCGGTACGGCACACTCTACAACTTCCGTTTCGATGTGACGGCCGCGCCGGAGCCCACCACCGCAACGCTTGGACTTTTCAAACCTGGTTCACCGACCGAACTCGATGCCGCCACCACCGGCCCGCCCCAGGGCCCCCTCGACTGCAACATGAACGGCATTCCCGACGATGAGGACATTGCCACCGGTACGAGCGACGATTGCGACGCCAACGGCGTGCCCGACGAGTGCCAGCCCGACTGCAACGGCAACGACGTCGCCGACCCCTGCGACATCTCCGGCGGCGCGAGCGATGACTGCGATGCCAACGGTGTGCCCGACGAGTGCCAGCCCGACTGCGACAGCGACGGCACACCCGACGCCTGCGAGGAGGACTGCAACATGAACGGGGTGCCCGACGAGTGCGAGGGCATCGCCGACTGCAACGGCAACAAGGTGCCCGACGCCTGCGAGCCGTACGACGACTGCAACGGCAACGACATCCCCGACACCTGCGACCTCCTCTTCAGCACGAGCCAGGATTGTCAGCCCAACGGCGTCCCCGACGAGTGCGATCTGGCCATGCCGCCGATGCAGAAGAGCTACCTCATCGTGGCCGGCGCCCGCATTCCGCCGTCCGGCTCGGCCGGTACGACGATCCACAACTACACCGTCAACGACGCCGGCGAAATCCTTGACGTCGACGTGCGCGTCGACATTTCGCACACCTGGGTCTCCGACCTGCAGCTCAACCTCGCCCACCTCGGCACGTCGGTGACGCTCGCCATCGGCCTGGGCGGCAGCGGCGACAACTACACCGACACCGTCTTCGATGACGAGGCCGCCACGCCGATCACCTCCGGCAGCCCGCCGTTCACCGGCACCTTCCGCCCGCAGCAGCCGCTCTCGGCCTTCGACGCACTGGACAAGCTCGGGCTCTGGTCGCTGACCATCATCGACAGCGTCACCGGCGACTCCGGCATGCTGCACGAGTGGGAGCTGCGCCTCCTCAACGAGGGCACCGTCGCCGAAAATGATTGCCAGCCCAACGGCGTCCCCGACGAGTGCGAGCCCGACTGCGACGGCAACGACGTTCCGGACGACTGCGAGCCGGACGGCGACGGCGACGACGTCCCCGATGCCTGCGACGGCTGCCCGGCCGACCCCGACAAGACCGCGCCCGGCGCCTGCGGCTGCGGTGTGGCCGACACCGACAGCGACGGCGACGAAACGCCCGACTGCCTCGACGAGTGCCCGGACGATCCGGAGAAGGTTGCGCCCGGCGCGTGCGGCTGCGGTGTGTCGGACGTCGACTCCGACGGCGATACCGTGCCCGACTGCACCGATGAGTGCCCGGACGATCCGCAGGTCACGGTCGTCGCGCCGGAGAGCGAAGCGGACGGCAACTGCGCCGACGGCATCGACAACGACTGCGACGGCGCCGCCGACGCCGCCGACCCCGACTGCCCGACCGCGGGCTGCCGCTGCGGCGATCTCGACACCAGCGGTGGGCCGGTCGATCTGACCGACTTCTCGCTCTTCTCCGTCTGCTTTGGCGAGGCAGCGCCGACCGGTGACTGCCCCGCGGCGGTCTTCGCCTGCGCCGACCTCGACGGCAACGGCGTCATCGACCTGACCGACTTCACCGCGTTTTCCACGGTGTTCGGCCTCGAGTCGAGCGATTCGCCGCCGAATTGCCAGTGAAGCGGTGCCGCAGCATGGACCCCCGCCGCGAGGGCGGATAGAACCGATCGCGTTGCGGGGGCCGCCCGGGATGAACGCCGCCGATTTTCTTCAACAGCTCCAGCGCGATCCGGACCTGCGCGGCCGGATCGTCCACGTTGAGCAGCTTCCCCCGCGCGAAGCGCAATACGCTGAGCCGCAGCGGCCGCTCGACCCGCGCCTCCGGCACGCGCTGCGTATGCAGGGAATCAACCGCCTGTATTCGCATCAGGCGGCCGCGCTTGATACGGTGCGCGACGGGCGCGATGTCGTCATCGTCAGCGGCACCGCCTCCGGCAAGACCCTCTGCTACAACCTGCCCGTGCTCGAACGCCTGCTGGCCGACCCCGACGCCCGCGCCATCTACCTCTTCCCCACCAAGGCCCTGGCGCAGGACCAACTCGCGGCGCTGCAGCGGCTCGTCGAGCCCGTGCCCGAACTGGCCGAGGCCCTTCGCGCAGCCGTCTACGACGGCGACACGCCCGCCGGCCAGCGGACGAAGATCCGCACTACGGCACGCATCCTCGTCACCAATCCCGACATGCTGCACCAGAGCATCCTCCCGTATCACCCCAAGTGGATGCCGTTTCTGCAGAACCTGCGCAGCGTCGTCATCGACGAGGTGCACATGTACCGCGGCATCTTCGGCTCGCACGTCGCCGGCGTTCTGCGGCGGCTGCGGCGCATCTGCGATCATTACGCCAGCGAGAGCGCCACGCGCTTTATCTGCTGCAGCGCGACGATCGCCAACCCGCGCGAACATGCGGCGCGGCTGATCGGCCGGGCAGTCGAGCTGATCGATGAGGACGGCTCGCCGCGCGGCCGCAAGCTCTTTGTTCTCTGGAATCCCCC
>CAZNDQ010000282.1:3194-5883 GCA_964571825.1 uncultured Planctomycetales bacterium
AGATGCTTCGCCGCAGCGCCAACCTCGAAGCCGAGTCGCTCATGGGCCGGCTGGTCCGCGAGAAACGACAGACGATCACCTTTGCGCGGGCGCGCGTCGTGACGGAGCTGATCTACCGCTACCTGCGTGAAAAACTCTCGCGCCTCGACCCCCGGCTGGCCGAGCGCGTCAGCCCGTATCGGGGCGGCTACCTGCCCAACGAGCGGCGCGAGATCGAGCGGCGACTGTTCGCCGGCGAACTCCTTGGCGTCTGCGCCACCAACGCCCTCGAAGCCGGCATCGACATCGGCTCGCTCGACGCGGCCATCGTCGTCGGCTTCCCCGGCACCGTCTGCAGTCTGTGGCAGCAGGCCGGTCGCGTCGGCCGCAAGAGCGCCGACTCGATCGTCTTCCTCCTCGCCTACAACGACCCCATCGACCAGTACCTGATGCGCCATCCGGAATACCTGCTCGGCCTGCCGCACGAACAGGCGCTGATCGATCCGCGCAACCGCCACATCCTTGCCGCCCACCTGCGCTGCGCCGCCGCCGAGATCCGCATCGACTCGCACAATCATGCCTGGCTCGGCGACAACGTGCCCGAACTCGTCGCGCAGCTCGCGCGAGAAGACATCGAGGGCTCATGGTGGCAGGACAAAATCACCGGTCAGTGGCACTACACCGAAAAGGGCGGCCGCCTGCCCCATCACCGCACCGGCCTGCGCAGCATCGGCGAAGCGACCTATGTCATCACCGAAAAAATCGGCGGCCAGCGCAACGTCATCGGCAGCGTCGACGACGTCTCCGCGCCCGAACTCGTCCACCCCCACGCCGTCTACCTCCACGGCGGCGACACCTACCTCGTGCGCGAGCTTGACGAGAACGCGCACGAGGCCCTCGTCGAGCGCCGCGAGGTCGACTACTACACCCAGCCGATCGTGCACGGCCATTGCCGGGCGATCGCCGCGAAAGAGTCGGAGCCCTGGCGCGGCGGCGTCCGCTCCTTCGGCGATGTCGAGGTGACCTGGCAGACCATCGGCTTCAAGAAGATCAAGTACTACACAATGGAGCTGATCGGGCAGGAGGCCGTCGACTTGCAGCCGCGCACGATCCGCACGCAGGGCATGTGGCTTCAGCCGCCCCGCGAACTGCTCGACGCGCTGCTCGTCGAGGGCCACAAACCGGCTGAGGCCCTGCTCGCCCTGCGCAACGTCATGCTCGTCGTCCTCCCGTTCGTTGTCATGGCCGACCGCCAGGACGTGTCCGGGCAGGTCGACGTGACGCATCCGGGTGCCCCGGCCGTGTTTATCTACGACCGCTTCATCGGCGGCGTCGGCTACGCCCGCGCCGGGTACGAACGACTCGACAACCTGCTCGCGATGAGTCAAGCGCTGGTTGAGGAGTGCGCCTGCACCGAGGGCTGCCCCTCGTGCGTCGGCTCGATCGGCGGCCGCGCTGCACGGCGCATCGGATTCGACGCGGACGGCGGCTTCCTCCTGCCTGCCAAGGCGGCAGTCAAGTTCCTGCTCCAGCGCTGGCTGGAATCCGGATCACCGCCGGCCACGTGATGCTGCGCAGTTTGCCCGAAACCCTCGCCGAGTGATATACTCGCGGCGTGGGGCGGCACCTGACTGACCGGCCGGATTGTGCCCTCGTTCAAGACGCCACGTAGGGCATATGCTTGCTTCTGTTATGGGACGCAGTGTCGTCCGGCGCCCGCGTCCGGGCGGCAGGCAGGTCAGTGCTTGCCGCGGAACTCGGCCCGCTCCTTACGGAGAGAGAAAAAAAGCCCGACAGACAACTCAACCGAACCGGGTATAATGTCGAGCACGCATTTCGGTGTGCGAAATGTCGTCACCCTGTCCCGGTCGCACCTTTCGTGAACTGCTCTATCTGATTTCGCCAGAGACCACCATGAACGCGCCTGAACAGCCCGAGATCGTTTCGTCATCATCTTCGCCCGCGCCGGAATCGCCCGCGCCGCCGCCCGCGCCGCAGTCGATGCCGCCGGCACAGACGCCGCACCCGGCACCGTCCGGGCAGTTGTCCCCGGCCGGCAGCCTCGACGCCGAAACCGCACGCGAGGTGGAACAGATGATGGCTGATCTCTCCTCGCGGCGCGTCGATCCGATCTTCGCACGCGCCGAGGGCGACGACCCCGATTCGCCGCTGCAGCGCTGCCGCGTCGTCAGCATCTCGGGCGATGACGTGTTCGTCGACACCGGCGGCGGCAAGAGCCAGGGCGTCGTCCCGGCGGCCCAGTTCGGCAAGGAACTCCCCGCCGTCGGCGACGTGGTCGAGCTGGTCTACGAACGCTACGACGCCGACTCCGGGCTCGTCATCATGTCGCGCGAGGGCGCGATCAAGGAAGCGAGTTGGCGCACGCTCAACGAGGGCGTCACCGTCGAGGGCCGCGTCACCGGTATGAACAAGGGCGGGCTCGAAGTGGACCTCGGCGGCATCCGCGGCTTCATGCCTTCCTCGCACTGCGACCTCGTCCCGATGCGCGACATCTCGGTGCTGCTCAACCAGAAGGTGCGCTGCGTCGTGCTCGAAGTCGACAAGCGCAAGAAGGACGTGTTGCTCAGCCGCCGCCGGCTGCTCGAACTGGAGCGCGAGCAGGCGCGCGAAGGCGTGCTCGCCGAACTTGCCGTCGGCCGCACCGTCGAGGGGACCGTCTCCCGCCTGACCGAGTACGGCGCGTTCGTCG
>CAZNDQ010000283.1:0-5877 GCA_964571825.1 uncultured Planctomycetales bacterium
CCCGACCAAATACGCCGAACAGGCCGCCGCCCAGCACAAGGCCCTCGAAGGCCGCGACCGCGTGCAGGTCGCCTGCCCCGTCAGCGGCCACCCCACCGACCTCGACGTCTCCTACGACGATGGCGGCAACAAGGTCCACTTCTGCTGCAACGACTGCGTCGCCTCCTACAAGGCCGACGCCGCCAAGTATCGCGCCGCCCTCGTCAACTGCTATTCCTACCAGACAAAGTGCCCCGTCGAAGGCGGCAAGATCGACCCCTTCGCCAACGTCGACCTCAAGGCCTGCGGCAAGCTCTACTTCTGCTGCTCCGACTGCGTCGCCAAGTTCAAGGGTGAACCCGCCAAGTACCTCGCCAACCTGGCGTCGCAGGGCTATCAGGTGAAGGCCGCCGACCTGGCGATGTGATTCTCGACGCGCGAAACAAACCCCGGTGCCCTGATGCCCCCCGGCGTCATGGCACCGTTTCTTTTTGCGGTTACGATGCTCGCATGAACCCACATCCAGACGACCCGACCATCGTCCGTGCGAATCGCGCTGGGCGCCTGCTCCTGCTGCTGCTCGCGGCCGGCTTCGCCCTCCCCGCGTCTTCCACCCGCGCCGACGACGAGCCCGCGCTCAACACCATGTGCCCCGTCATGCCCGACGAGCCCGTCGATCCGAAGATCACCGTCGTCTACCGCGGCAAGAAGATCGCCTTCTGCTGCGACAACTGCCTCGACATGTTCAACGCCAACCCCGATGCCTATCTGTCCGAACTCCCGCAGTTCCGCGGGGCCCCCGCCGCGCCGAGCGACACACCGCCCACCGTGTTCGACCGCGATGGTGAACGCGCATCGAACGCCCCGGGCGCCGCGCCGGTTCCGCGCACGAGCGACTCGGACGACGACGACGATGCGCCCGCCGCCGCGTCGCGCCGCCCGCTCCTCGGCCGGCTCCACCCCGCCATTGTCCACTTCCCCATTGCCGCGGCGCCGCTCGCCCTGCTCGGCCTGCTCCTCTGGATGTGGACCCGCCGCGAGGCCTTCGCCCGCGCCGACGTACCTCCCCTCTTCCTCGGCGCCGCCGCCGCCGTCGCCGCATACTTCAGCGGCAATAACGCCGAAGAGCACAAACGCTTCAGCCCGCGCCTGCACGAGATCGTCGAGCAGCATGAGCAGTTCGCCACCATCGTCATGTGGCTCCTGCTCGCGCTCGTCGTCTACCGCCTCTGGCGCTGGAACCGCCTCACCGGTCCCTGGCGCTGGACCTACGCCCTCGCCCTGATTGCCGCCACCGCGCTGCTCGGCCTCACCGGCTACCTCGGCGGCAGCCTCGTCTTCGGACCCGACCACCTGCGCCTCTGACGCGCGAGCCACGCCGCATCATCCGCCGGGCGCGCCGCGCTGCCGCGCCCTCGCTTGACCGTGCTTCCACCCCCGCGCACACTACGCCCGAAACCACTGGTCCGGCGAATCCGCCACGGGGCGCCTGCCCCCGGGCTTCTCTCAGGCGCCGCCGGGGAAAGCACTCCAATGCCCTCCGTCTGCCTCTACTTCCACGTCCACCAGCCCTTCCGCCTCCGCCGCTACACCGTCTTCGATACCGACCCCCACTACTTCGACGACAACGCCAACGCCGAAATCGTCCGCAAGGTCGCCCACAAGTGCTACCTCCCGGCCAACAAAATGATCCAGGACCTGATCGACCGTTACCCCGGCCGCTTCAAGGCCGCCTACTCCATCACCGGCACCATCGTCGAGCAGTTCCGCCGCTGGGCCCCCGAAGTCCTCGAGAGTTTCCAGCGACTCGCCGCCTCCGGCAGCGTCGAACTCATCTGCGAAACCTACTACCACTCGCTCGCCTTCATCTACTCCCAGACCGAGTTCCGTGCCCAGGTCGAGCAGCAGGCACGCCTGCTCGAAAGCGTCTTCGGCCAGCGCCCCAAAGCCTTCCGCAACACCGAACTCATCTACAACAACGACGTCGCTCACCGCGTCTTCGACATCGGCTACGACACCATCCTCTGCGAGGGCGCCGATCACCTGCTCGGCTATCGCTCCCCCGGCTTCGTCTACAAACCCCCCGGACGGCCCGAGGTCCGACTGCTTCTCAAGCACTACCGCCTCTCCGACGACATCGCCTTCCGCTTCGGCAACCGCGCGTGGAAGGAATGGCCCCTCACCGCCGACAAGTTCGCCCACTGGGTCGACCAGATGGGCCTCGACGGACAGACCGTCAATCTCTTCATGGACTACGAAACCTTCGGCGAGCACCAGTGGGCTGAGACCGGCATCTTCGACTTCTTCTACCACCTGCCCGAGTTTGTCCTCAAATACCCCCACAACGACTTCCGCACCCCGACCCAGGTCGCCGACAGCTACTGGTCCGTCGGCGAGTACGACGTGCCGAACCTGACGAGCTGGGCCGACACCGAACGCGACCTCACCGCCTGGCTTGGCAACTCCATGCAGACCCACGCCGTGCAGGAAATCTACAAGCTCGAAGCGGCCGTCCTCAAAACCGGCGACGAACGACTCCTCGACGACTGGCGCAAGCTCCAGACCTCAGACCACTTCTACTACATGTGCACCAAGTACTTCGCCGACGGCGACGTCCACAAATACTTCAGCCCCTACGACTCGCCCTACGACTCCTACATCAACTACATGAACGTCCTCGACAACCTCCGCCACCGCCTCGGACACTGATCGGCGTCCCCCCTCCGACCACGCGTCCCGCGCCAACCGCCCCGTACGCCCGCGAAAACCGCTCTCGCCGCCCCGCCCGACCCTCTCCGCGCGATTGCAGGGCGCAGCCGTGCCATGCGTTGAATCATCACCGTCCCGGGCGCTATAATGAGCACCGTTCGACGTCGGTTCACGCTCTCTGCCGCCCGTCGCTCCGCTGCGTCCGGGCCCGGCCGACCGGCTCCGACCGGGGTTGTTCTGTCATCAAGTGCCAGGGTGGAAAGAAGCCATGTCGCAGTATGCCCGTGTCCTTGCCGGGGTCGCAGTCTGCCTGTCGGCCATGCTCACGCCGCGCACCGCCACGCACGCCGCGGCGCCGCACAGCCTTTCGCCCGCTCACCATGACCCGGTTCCCGCGCCCGACGCCGTGCCCGCGCCCGCCGGCGCTGACCGCGGCATCTTCATCGATATTTCCATCAGCGCCCTGAGCACGCCCCTGCAGCGCGCGCGCGAAGGCGACTATCCCAATGGCATCACCGGCGTTTCCTTTCAGACCACCTCCTGCAACGTCGGCGATGTGCCCGTTTCCTGGCAGGCCCCGATGAACGAGGACCACCCCTTCATCGTGCAGAACATGTACCGCCTGCACGAAGGCGTGCCCGAACAGATCGGCACCGCCGACGTCAAACACGGCTTCTTCTCCACCAACACCTCGACCTGCGGCGTCTGCACTCACCCCGGCACCGGGACCCTCCTCGGTGTCGGCTGCTCCGACACCTATGGCAACGGCAACAACGCCGATCGCACCTGGCTCGCCCCGCGCGCCGAGGTCAACCCCTTCCTCGGCACCTGGAACTGCACCGGCTCGCACTTCGCCGGAGGGCAGCCCGACTGCGTCCGCCGTCACTCCGCCTTCGACGCCCACGGCCCCACCGAGCACATGCTCCGCGTCGCCGACGCCGACCTCGGCCTCCCCGGTGCTCAGTATTACTACGAGGGCTACTACATCGTCGGCGGCGACGGCAACAAGACCAACAACGTCGCCTGGCGCCCGATCAGCACTTCCTGGAACGACGGCGTCTGGATCTTCACCGACATCGGCACCCGCACCGAAGGCCCCGTCATCCACACCTGGGGCGGCCTGCGCACCACCATCGACGCCGCCCCCAACGACGGACTCGCCGAGTTGGCCGTCCTCGCCCTCGAGGACCCGCAGGGCAGCGGCTCCTGGGTCTACACCTACGCCCTTTACAACCGCGACATGGATCGCCGCGTCCGCTCCTTCTCCCTCCCCGTCGGACCCGGCGTCATCATCAGCGACATCGCCTTTCACGACGTGGACTTCAACCCCGCCAACGACTGGACCGTCTTCCAGCAGAGCGGCACGATCGTCTTTCAGACCGACACGTTCGCCGTCAACCCCAATGCCAACGCCCTGCTCTACGGCTCGATGTACAACTTCAGCTTCCGCGCCAATGTCCCCCCCGAGCCGACCACCGCCACCCTCGGCCTCTTCAAGCCCGGCATCCCCTCCGTCCTCTTCGCCGAGACCGTCGGACCGCCCCAGGCTGCGCAGGACTGCAACATGAACGGCGTCCCCGATGATGAGGACATCACCCTCGGCACCAGCGAGGACTGCAACCTCAACATCGTCCCCGACGAATGCGAGCCCGACTGCAACGACAGCGGCGCCCCCGACGAGTGCGACATCGCCGCCAACGTCAGCGACGACTGCGAGCCCAACGGCGTCCCCGACGAGTGCCAGATCGACGCCAACAGCCCCGCGCCCGGCGGACCCTTCTACTGCACGCAGAACTGCGATCCCGACTGCAACGAGAACGGCATCCCCGACGAGTGCGACATCGATGCCGGCACCGAACTCGACTGCAACCTCAACGGCGTCCCCGACGACTGCGACATCGCCTCCGGCTTCAGCACCGACCTCAACCAGAACCTCATCCCTGACGACTGCGAGACCGACGGCAACATGAACGGCGCCCCCGACGACTTCGACATCTCCTCCGGCGCCAGCCTCGACTGCAACCTCAACGCCGTCCCCGACGAGTGCGAGATCGACTGTCAGGGCAACGGCGTCCCCGACGACTGCGACATCGCCTCCGGCACCAGCCTCGACGAGAACGAGAACGGCATCCCCGACGAGTGCGACTGCGTCTGCGGCGACCTCACCGGCGACAATCAGATCGATCTCGGCGACTTCGCCACACTCGCCGTCTGCTTCGGCAGCACCGTCGCCAACCCCACCGCCTGCTCGCTCGTCGAGACGCGCTGCAGCGACCTCAACGGCGACGGACAGGTCGACCTCGGCGACTTCGCCACCTTCGCCGTGATCTTCAATACGCCGCCCGCGCAGGAGAACTGCAACTTCAACTGACGCGCCGCACGCACCGCTTACCGCGCGGCGCGCTCCGCCAGAATCTCCTCGATCGCCCGCGCCACGCCCCCTTCGTCATTCGACCCGGTCACGCGCTGCGCGCATGCCCGCACCCGCTCCTCCGCATTGGCCATTGCATAGGAGATCCCCGCCCCGCGCAGCATCTCCAGATCGTTGACCCCGTCCCCGATCGCCGCCACCGCGCCCGCCTCGATTCCCAGCCGCACACACAGCCGCTCCAGCCCGTACCACTTGTTCACCGGCGGCGCGAAAAACTCCAGCAGCCACGACCCCATCGGCGCCACGTACACCCAGTTCGCCTTGAACAGCTCCCCCGGCAGCTTCGCCGCGATCTCCTCCATCAGCCGCTCCGCCCGCGCTGGCGGCTCCGACAGCGACACCCGCAGCACCGGCTCCCGCAACGCCCGCCAATCCTCGATCCACCGGATGCGACACCCGACCTTGCGGAACCACCGGTCGATCCCCTCGTCCCAGTGCTCCCCGCGCAGTACCGAATAGTCCCATCCCGTCATCTCCGCGTCGTGCAGCAGCAGCACCGAATAATCCCGCTCCCGGAAATACCCGCACAAATGGTCCATCGTCGCCGGCGCCATCGCCTCCGCAAACAGCGTCCGACCGCTCGCCGCGTCCGACACCACCGCCCCGAACGCCGTCACCGCCACGTCCAGATCGAGCCCGATCCGCTCGATCACCGGCCGCGTCTCCGTAAAACACCGCCCCGTCGTCAGGCACACCCGCACCCCCGCCTCGTGCGCGCGGTGCAGCGCAGCGCGATGCGCCGGCGGCAGCTCCCCCGC
>CAZNDQ010000284.1:0-5854 GCA_964571825.1 uncultured Planctomycetales bacterium
GCCCGACCCGTACTCGTGCAGCAGATAGTCCGTCCCCTCGCGCTGCCGCTCCGGCACCCGCGCGTGGATCGCCAGCACGCCGTTCTCGAAGTTCACGTCGATGCTGTCCGGCGTCGCCCCCGGCATGTCCGCGTAAATCAGCAGTTCGTCGCGAACCTCCGCGATGTCGACCGCCGGGCTGTACACGCGACCGCTGCGCGTGTGCTCCGCCCGCTGCACCGACGCATCCTGCTTCCGCTGAATCGTTGCCTGCTCGGCCATGTCTCGTTCTCCTTCTCTGCTGACCGGGCCGCTTCGCCCGGAGTCCCTCTGGTTCCCCGTCCGCATCTGCGGACCCCTATTGCCCCTTCACCTCGATCTTCCGCGGCCTGGCCACCTCCGCCTTCGGCATCGTGATCGTCAGCACGCCGTCCTTCAGCGCCGCCGACACCTTGTCCGCGTTCACCTCCACCGGCAGCCGCACCGTCCGGCAGAACGTCCCCGTCCCGCGCTCGCGCCGATGATACGACACGCCCTCAGGACCGGCCTTCGCCCGCTCGCCCTTGACGGTCAACTCGTTGGCCATCACCAGCACCTCGAGATTCTCCATCGACATCCCCGGCACCTCCGCCTCGGCATAGACGTTCTGATCGTCCTCCCAGACGTTCAACGCCGGGAACACCCGCCCGGTGATCCAGTTGAACGCCGACCGCGCCGTCCCCTCGCCATAGAATTCGTTGAACAGCCGGTCCACCTCATCGCGCAGCCGATACAGCGGGTGCATTCGATCAATCCGTTCAAACAGCATGGTGGCAGCTCCTTTCTGACAATGATGTTCGCGCAATCCCCATTTCTCCGCGACGTCCCGCGAGGTCCGTTGGCGTCGGGACACCCCGCCCACGGCCTCCGCTTCAGCATGAAGCAACCGGCGTGCCAGATGGCTGCCGGACGGCCGGGTACGCATTTCTAGGGGCGTGGCCGCACCGGCCGAGCCCGCAGCACCCGGTTTTTCTGACAGGCTGTCAGTCGTGTCAGTCAGACGACGGCGGCAGGGGTGAAGTTCGCGCCGGACGGTGCTTGCCGGCGCCGGGCAGACAGCCGCTATTCCGGCTCGATGGTCACGGTCAGCGACGCGCTCGTGAACTGGTCCTGATAAAGCTCCGCCAGCTCCTGATGTGTCACCAGCAGCAGGCTCAGCCCCGACAGGTGCGCCTCCAGCACCCGCACGATGGCGTCCTCCACGCCCAGCGGCGTAATGCGGCACACCGAGCGGATAACGTAATCCATATCGTTCACGTCATCGTTGTGCAGCAGCACCTTGAATCGCGGCAGCAGTTCCACCGGCGGACGTTGCGGTTGTGGCCTCTTGCTCTGCTGGCGATTCGGCGCGGCCGGTGCCGGCGGCTCCTGCACCGCCACCTGGCCTTCATTGCCGCCGGTCTGTTGGGCGGGTTCGTCGGGCATCAGCGCAATCCTCGTTTGCGGATGTCTGAACAATAGTATATCGACCGACTGGCGCCGCCTCAATTTAATTCCGTCTACTGCCGGTGGAGTCGGACCTGCCAGCGCGGTACAAGACGCAGGAGCCGATTTCTGCGCCAGTTCGGATGAAGCCTTCCGACGACGCGAGCGCGCGGCGGAGTCACACAATAGTGCCGACCCCATTCAGATTCACACACTGGGCGCGCTGGGGCCTCGCCCTGACGGCCCTTGCCGTCGGCGGCTGCGCCGACACCGAAGAGGACCTCCGTGATTACGTCCACGAACGGATGGGGCCGCTGCTGGCGCAGGAGGCTGCTCTCATCGGCGATTTCAACCGCCTCATCAACGACAGCGCCGAAGACGAGGAGCGCGCCGCGCGGATCGCGCAGTACCTGTCCGACGAACTGCTGCCGCGCTACGCTGCCATCGAGCGCCAGATGGCCGCCGTCATCAACGACAGCCGCCGTGTCCGCCGCCTCCACCAGCGCTACCTCGCCCTCGCCGCCGCCCAACGAAAGGACTTCGAGGAATTGCAGATGACCGCCGCGGCCGCCGCCCGCGCCCTCGACGACCCCGAGCCGGCCGCGCCACAAGTCCGGCGCCACCGCGAAGAACCCGAACCGCCCGTGCCCGAGCCGCCGGACCAGCCGCCGCCGCTTCCCTCGCGCACGTTGGCGGAAATCAATGCGAGCCTGACAGCGCTCGCCGGGCAGCGCGCCGTATGGGAAGAGGATCTCCGTACCCTTTGCCGGAAGTACGATGTCGGGGCGTCGCGCTAACCGCGTTTTTGGGGCCGCCGCGGGGAGAAAATGCACCGATTCAGCGCCGCCGGGGCCCTGCCGTCGCCGCGATTCTGGGGCCTGCGAGGTGGCGCCGGTGGCCTGCCCGACTTCAGTTTTTCCCGCAATTTTTCTCCCGTAAGTAAAGGGTGCCACCCCCCCTGCCGATCAACCCCAACGTTCCTGTGTTTTTTCGGCCGATTGCGTCCTAATTACGGGAGAAACAGAATGCCCAGTACAACGAATCGCAGCCGCACCGGCAGCAACTACCGTCGGACCTCGAATTGGAGCAACTTCGGCGTGACCGGCAAGACCGGCGGCCGCTCCTACAGCCAGGTCAAGAACACGCTGCAGTGCAAGATTAACTCGTACCGATGCCTGTTCCAGCAGGCGCAGTCCTCGGGCCACTACCGCCCGACTCCTGCGACGATCAACCGTTTCGCGAACCTGGTCAACAAGGGCGCGAACATCTATTGCGTCAGCGGCAGCATGATCGGCCGCTGGACGAAGTGGCCGACGCCGATCACGAGCGCTTCGACGGCGCTGCGTGGTTTGAAGCGTCGTTTTGGCACCGCGATCAAGGCCGTGACGCCGACGGGGAACGGGAACAGCTTCCTGGTCGCCACCTCGGGCACGTTCCGCGGCAAGCCGTTCAAGTTTCCGAGCATGTAAGCAGTCCGCCGTCGTCGCCCCGCAGCGAGGACCGCGGACGGTCATCGAGGCCGGGGGAAAGGCGATCTAACCTACTGGACGCAAAGGCTTTAGCGACCTGCCGCGGCGGGTCGCTTTTTTTGCGCCGGGCGGCCGGGACCAATGGCCAGTGACCAGTGGCCGGTGGCCAGTGGAGGAGTCGCGGGGTACCGCGAAGGAATATGTGGGATGTCGGATGTGAGATGTGGGATGTACTGGCGTGCTGGGGGCATGTGGTACTGGAGATGCTTCGCTTCGCTCAGCATGACGGAACAGGGCGCTCAGCATGACGGGGTGCGGAAATACCCGAGATTCTTCGACAAGCTCAGAATGACAGAGGAGTGCTCAGCATGGCGGGGTGCGGGTCGGCGTGCTGGGTGCACCGATGATTCGAGATCCTTCGCTGCGCTCAGGATGACGGCAGGCTGCGCTCAGCGTGACGGCAAGGCGCGCGGGGGCTCAGATCGTGGCGCCGAAGTAGTTTGCGAAGCTGGCGAAGTCGCCGAGGTCGACGTCGCCGTCGCCGTCGACGTCGGCGGCGGCGAAGTCCTCGGGCGAACAGCCGGCCGGGGGAGTCGTGACGCCGGGCCCGGCGAAGCAGACGGCAAACGTCGAGTAGTCGGCGAGGTTGACGCTGTCATCACCGTCGAGGTCGCCGGGGATGGGCGAGGCAACGACGGTGAGCACGACGTCGGCCGGGTTGTAGGCGACGCTGTAGTCTCCGGAGCCGACGACGTCGGCGAACTCTCCATCGACCGAACCGGCCGTGAGGATGGTGAACTGCGTGCCCGGCGCGGGGACGAAGCCGCCGACCGGGCGGACGCGGAGCGTGCCGCCAAGCGATGCGGCGCCGGTGACGGCGAGCACGTCGTGCTGCGTGCCGGGGTCCGGGCCGGCGATCTCGATTTCGAGTTGGCCGGCGGCGCCCTGGTTGAACGTACCATTGATGGTGAGCGTGCCGGGGGATGCGCCGGGCTTGATGGGTCCGGCGGCGTTGGTGACGGAGCCGCTGAGGGAGCCGCCGCCGACGATCTGGCCGCCCGTCTTGTTGAGTCCGCCGGGGCCGAGGAAGCGGAGCGAGCCGGCCGGGTCGGCGACGAGGGTGCCGCCGGTCTGGTTGAAGGGGCCGTTGAAGGTGATGGTGCCGGTCTGGGCCTGGAGGAGGCCGGCGTTGTGGTTGAAGGCGGGGGAGATGGTGGAGGTGCCGGTTCCGGCGGTCTTGAGGAAGGTCTGGAAGTTGTTGATGGTTCCGCCGCCGGCGGTGGCGGACCAGTTGTCGTTGCCGACGATCTCGAAGTTGACAAAGTTGTTGAGAACGGCGCCGCCGCTGCTGGTGACCGTGGTGAGGCTTGGCGGATTGCCCCAGATGAGAAGGGCGTTGTTGTTGAAGGTGCGGGCGGCGAGGGTGGCGTTGCCGGCGAGGCGTGCGGTGCCGGCGTTTGTGGTGAGGCCGGGGCCCTGCATGGTGCCGCCGGACCAGTCGAGCTGCTGATTGACGATCAGCTCGGCGGGGCCGTTGACGGTGCCGCTGGTCATGAGCAGCTTGTCGATGCGGGTGTTGCCGGCGATGGTCATGGTGGCGTTGCCGAGTTGCATCTGGCCGGGGCCGAAGACGTCGGTCTCGTCGAGGACGTATGAGGAGGCGGAGAGGATGAGTTCGTTTCCGGGCTCGGTGTCGGTGAGGTGGAATTCGCCGCCGGTGAAGTTTCCGCCGCTGGAGAGGGTGAGTCGGCCGTTGCTGAGGACGTTGACGGCGCCGGAGACGAGGAAGAGCACGCCGTTGGTGACGGAGAGGGGGGACTGGACGGAGAAGTTGCCGAGGGCGTCGACGAGGACGAAGCCGGTGTTGAGGGAGCTGATCAGTGTGCCTGTCTCCGCCAGGAAAAGTCCATTGACGTGGAGGGCGGCGCCGTCGCTGAGGCGCAGCGCGCCCCCGCGGAACGTCATGACGCCGTCGACGTCGAGGGCGCGCTGGGAGACGGCCTTGAGCGGGGCCGTATCGAGGAGGAACGAGGCGCCGGAGTCGATGGCGGTGGTGCCGGGGCCAGTCATGGCGCCGTTAGTCCAGGTTCCGGAGTCGGCGACGGTGAGGGTGCCGGGGCCGGTGAGGGTGCCGCCGGTCATCTCGAAGTTGTCGACGAGGGCGCTCAGGGCGTTAACGATGAGGGAGCCGCCGGTGAGGCGAGCGGGGCCGGGGCCCTGGATGTCGGTGCCGTCGTTGAGGGCGAAACCGGGGGTGGAGTTGAAGATGATCGCCGAGCCGTTGGCGATTTGAATGAGCCCGGCGTTGGAGCCGCCGCCCTGGATGGCGACCTCGCCGTTCTGCACATCGACGATGCCGCCGTCGCTGTTGATGAGCTGCACGCCGCTGAGGAAGGCGAACTGCGCGCCGCCGGCGCTTTTGACGAAGTAGCCGTCGTTGAGGAATGTCCCGGGGTCGCCGACGATGTGGTCGACATCGTCGGCCGTCATCACGTCTAGCGTGGCGCCGGCGGCGTTGTGGAACGTGGCTCCGTTGTTGAGCGACAGTCGGCCTGTATTCCAGATTCCGGTGCCGGTGTTGCGGAGCGTCCGCCGATCGAGCGTGAACTTCTGGAGGATGTTGGCGTCGATGAGGAGCGTGCCGCTGGCGAGGGTGAGGCCGGGATCGACCATCGCGCCGAAGAGGAGTCTGAGCAGGCCTGTGACTTCCAGCGTTCCCGTGCCGCTGATACGGGCCGAGCCGAGAGCCATCGTCAGGTTTTCGACCGTGGTCGTTCCGCCGCGTCCGCCGCCGACGACCCTCAGGTTTCCGCCGTTGATGCGGGCGAGTCCGGGGCCGTTGATCTGGACGTTCTGGACGTCGTAGACCCCGCTCTGGAAGGTCAGCGTCGCTGGGGGCGCGACGTTGAAGCGGCCGCCGACTGATTCGCCGGAACTGACCC
>CAZNDQ010000285.1:0-5846 GCA_964571825.1 uncultured Planctomycetales bacterium
CGCTGGCGCTGAGCGAATGGCGGCGGCTATCGGGGCGCGAACTCCTCGTCGGGATCGTCATTGGCTACGAGTTGCTGATGCGCTGGTGCGAGGCGGCCGAGCCGGGTCTGCGCGAGCGCGGCTGGCACCACGCGAGCCTGACGGCGCTGGTTGCGCCGATCGTCGCGGCGCAGATGCTGGGGCTCTCGCGGGAGCAGGCGGTGCATGCGGTGGGGATCAGTGCGGTGGGGTCGATGTGCGTGGGGGCGGCCGTTGCCGGGCGATTGTCGATGATGAAGAACACGGTCGATCCACTGGCCGTTGCGGGCGGCGTCCGCGCGGCGCTGCTGGCGCAGGGCGGTTACACCGGACCCACTGATGCCGTCGAGGGGAAGGAGGGGCTTGTCCATGGGCTCGGGCCCGGATGGCGGCTGGAGCGACTGACGGCGGATCTGGGCACGCGTTACCGGATCGGCGAATGCGCACTCAAGGCGTATCCGGTGGAATGGCTGATTCAGTCGCCGGCGACGGCCGCGCTGCGACTCGTCGCGGCGCACGACATCCGGGCGGCAGACGTGGCGGCCGTTCGTGTCGAGACGATCGGGCGAGCCGTCGATATTCTCGCCGACGCGGCGAAGTTTCGGCCGACCTCGCGCGAGACGGCTGATCATTCGCTACCCTACTGCATCGCAGCGGCAATTGCAGATCGCGCGCTGACGCCGTTGTCCTTCGACGCGCAACGGCTGCACGACCCGGCATTGCAGGCGCTGATGGCCCGGGTAACGGTGTCCGTCGGCGAGGGATTTGAGGAACTGTTTCCGGCGCGGCAGCCGGCGCGGGTGACGATCGAAACGACCGACGGCCGGACGGTTGCGGCGCAGGTTGACGTGCCGCACGGCGACCCGCGCGACCCGCTCACCGATATGGAGATCGAGTCGAAGTTCCGCGCGCTCGCCCGGCCGTACCTTGCCGACGCCGGGAGCAATCGCGTCTGTGAGGCGGTGTCCAGTCTCGAAGAAATTGCCGACGTGGGGCAGCTCGTCGAACTGCTCGTCGCGCGTCAGACCATCTGACAACGGCCGCGCGTCCCAGTCAGCATTCACGTACGCCGACGAATGAACAGCATCGCGATGTACGCAATCGCTGCCGTCAGGTACAGCGATGCCCCGATCGAACCGCATTGGCCGCAGCCGGGAAATCCCTGCGCCGAGCTTGTGTTGAAGTCCGACGTGAAGTCGTCCATCGGCTGCTCCTGCCCAGAACCCTCGTCAATCGGCTCCGCTGACGGCTCAACCGCGAAGGTGACGGCCGCATCCAGTCCGCACGGTCCGATGAGGGTGACGTTTGCGACGCCCGCTGCTGCCGGGATCACGTCCACCGTCAGTAGCCCCTGCGGATTGTTGACAAACGCGCCGATCGAGGCGCCGGAAGCGTCGGTCGTCATGACGACGCCATTATCGGTGGCGACGGTGAACGGCGGCGGTCCGTTTGGAGAGCCCGGCCCCTCGCCAAGGAAAACTGTCTGCGCGGCATCGGCGAAGACGAAGCTGACCTCGACCGGCTGACCTGCGACGGCCGGGTCCTGGGCGACGCTCGCGGCCACCTGCTCGATCCAGGGATCGAAGTCGACCGTCCCCATGCCGCCATTGGCCAAATCGACGACGGCATTCCCGAGTCCGCCGAGGTTATTCGGATGCATCGGCCCGGAGGCGTCGCCCCACCAGTTCGCCTCCGCCAGCAACATGATGTCCGACGACAGTTCCAGGCCATTGACCTCGTTATCGCAGATGACGTTCCGGATCGCCCGGCCCATCATCGCCCGCATCCAGACCCCCTGAGCGCCGTTGGTCTGAAACCACGAGTCCTCGACCGTGGCCTCATTCATGGATAAGGACGAGTTCGTGATCTGTAACCCGGCGCCGGCATTGCGTAAACCCGTGAGCCGCCGCAAGATGGTTCTGCCGAAGTCTGCGTCCGCCACGAAGCCGCTACCGTCGATGTTGTCGTTGGCGGTGCTGTTCTCAATGGTCACGTTAACATCGCCACTGACCCCGCTGATTCCGTAGTCGCCGTTGCGATTGGCGACAGTGTCGAGCACGGCCACAGAGCCGCCGCAGACGATGTCGATTCCGAACTCTTTGACGTTATCGCTGGTGCTGCAGCGCTGGACGATCGCCGGACCGCCCGTCTCGGCGTCGACCTTTATGCCGAAGCTGGCGTTGCGATCGGCCCGAATGTCGCTGAATAGAATGGCGCCTCCATCAGGTGGCTCCATGAACACGTTGATTCCGTAGCCGAGAATGTTGCCACTGGCGCTGCATCGCTCGATGAACACGTCGTCCGGCCGGGAATCGTTAAACGGAATGTAGATGTCGATGCCGAAGCCGCCGTTTGCGTCGACGGTCGTGTCACGCACGGCCGCCTGACCGTCCGCTTCCATCCGCAGCCCGAATCCCGCCGCGTTGCGGCTGGCGCTGCAGCGTTCGACGATGACGCGATCTTCGACACTGAACAGCCGCATGCCGAAGAGCGCGTTGTCGTCGGCGGTCGTGTCGCGCACGAAAAGCGGTCCGTCGGGTACCGGCATGCCGTCGATGCCCTCGCGGTTGTGATTCGCGCTGCACGAGGTAATTGTGCCGCCGTCATTCGAACTGAAGAAGATCCCGGTGGTGCCGTTGCCATCCGCCCGGGCATCCATGATCGAGAACGATGAAAACATCGACGAAACGGAGACGCCGCGACCTGCATTCCCGCCGGCCGTGACATGCTCGACGACAACGCCCGTATCTCCGATCGCCACGATTCCGGCCCCATTACCGTTGGCCTCGACGTTCATCACGGACGTTAGACTCGACACGGAGGCAGCACGGACTCCGGCGCCGCTGTTATTGCTCGCGGCCACATTCAAAACTGTGGTTGCTACGTGGCCGTCGACGTTCATGCCGGCGCCACCGTTGCCGTTGGCCGTGGAGTCGCTCACCGCGGCCCTGCCATCGGCATCGACGAAGACGCCGGTGAAGATATTGCCGCCGGCGTTCACGCGCTCCAGCACCACGCTGGTTGTGATGCCGGTAACCATGATCGAAATGCCCTGAAACCCATTTCCGTCGGCCGTCGTGTCCGTAACGAACACATTTGAGAAGGTAGAAATGTCGATGCCGTTCCCCTGGTTAGAACTGGCTGTGACGTGGGTGATCTCCACCTCGCCGAACGCGTTGACGACGATCCCGTCGTCCGTCAAGGCGTGTACGACAAAACCGTCGATGGCGACGTGCCCGTTATTGGTGGGTCGCGTGATGGCCCGCCCCGCGGGTACGTCGATCGTCACAGCCGCCGGCGTGGGCACGCCGGAATCATCGACGGCGACCAGCGCCAGATCCCCCACCCCTGCGCCGCCGTTGAGCTGGCCCAGGTCCACGTTTTCCGCGTAGGTGCCGGGAAAGACGAAGATCCGCGCTCGGTCGCCGAAGCTGTCCGCGTCCGGGTCGTTCGCGTTGAAGATCGCTTCGTTGATCGCCGTGAAGCACGGCGTGAGGCCACCGCAGACGCCGTCGATGTCAGCATAGGTCACCGGATCGGCGACCGCAGCGACCGGCCACGTCAGGCACAGGACAGCAAGTGCGATGAGGGCAATTCTTCGGCAGAATCGTGCGGTATGCATGTCTTCGGCTCCTTTTCCGGCCGCGGGTGCGAACGTACGGCAGAATGCATGGAATGACAAAGCCCGTCGGCGCACGCTGCGCCGATGATCCACCGTGTGATGTTGCGGCAAATCCGGCTTGCCTCGGCCGGAACGAATTCAGGATGGATGAGGAACGGTCACCACCGGCTGGGGCGTGTGCCACCGAATCTCAACGGGCGCTGCGGCCCGATGGGCCCGTCGGACGGCGGCCTTGTCATCCCCGCAGACGATCCGCGGACGGGATGAATGCACCAGCCCGATTGCATCCATTGTACCGCTGAGCAGCGCGGGTGGACAATGAATTCCGAGCCGGATTTCCAATAATCGCCGCGCGGAACGCCTTTGTGTGTGCCTGCGCATGAAAAAAGGGTGCACTCCCTCGGCAGAAGCGCACCCCGATAGTCGATCGTCTGTCGGCTACGTTATGTACGGCGTCGCCGTGCGAGCAGCATTGTTGCGTATCCCAGCAGCCCCAGCGAGTAGAGCGACGCGCCGACGGGACCGCAGTGCCCGCAGGCGGGTTTGCCCGCGAACGTCTTGAAGTCCGTCATGAAGTCGTCCATCGGCGGATCCTGTCCCGGCGGATCGGGGTCGGGATCAGGGTCGGGATCAGGGTCCGGGTCGGGATCAGGGTCCGGATCCGGATCCGGATCTGGATCGGGGTCGGGGTCGGGCAGGCGTTTGCCGAGCGTGAACAGCCAGTCCGACGCGTCGATATGGGGGCCGCTGCCGTGCGTCATCCAGCCCCAGCCGGAGATGCCATCGTAGCCGCGATGTCCAAGGTCGTCGTCCTCGTCGCCGAGGCGGAAGGAGAAGCCCATCGGGAAGGCGAACAGGTCGAATTCGTCGCCGTTGGCGAGCCGCTTGATATACCCATCGCGCGCGCCGTCGTGGTCGGCGTCGCCGATCAGATCGTCGTCGGGCAGTGCCTCAGCGATGATGTTGAGTTCGAAGTCGATCTCCCACATCCCGTCATAGAATCCGCTGTACGCGCTGCCGCTGTCGCGCCCGCCCCAGCTCACGCCGAAGATTCGGATGCGCTCGCCGGTGTCCGTCGGCTCGTAGGTGAGGAACATCTGCGACTTGTTGACGCCGTCGTCATGATCGAAGTCCCAGGTAAAGATCTCGTGGAACTGGAAGACGTTGTACAACTCATCCAACCGCAGGCCGTACAGGGGCGGACGTGCAGATCCGTCCGGATGGTTGTGTAATTCGTACGTACCGTAGCCGATAATCGCCGCGCCGGCGTCGCGTGCCGGCGCGCTCACCGCAGCCAGGGCCATGGCTGCCCCGAACAGCGCCGCCCGGTTTCTTAATCGCCTCAGATCGAACATACACTCTCTCCCCTGTGTCCCAGACACCTGTGACCGCGGCACGCACTCGCGTACCCGCCGCGCGCAGCGCCGCACACGATTGGTCCATGCCTGTTGTTCACGATCCGGGTCGGCCGGAAATGTCCCCCGTCCCACCCCTCGACTCACATGCAGCTTTATATTCCGGGGAAGCGCGGTAATTCAATTGGTGTGGCACGTTTTGATTGCAGATGAAATTCGGACCGCAGATGACCCGCGCGCCGACGTGGATATTATCACGGTATCGCGCCGACGCGCGAGCGATTCGCCGGTACGTCCGGACTTTGCGCGCAAAAAAGCGCGGGGCGCGTCCACGTCGGCAAACGCGCCCCTGTCCCTTGCTTCCTTGCCCCTCACAGAGGACGGCCGACCCCGGCCGTCCGATCCAGCTTCTTTCCTCCTCGCGTTCCGGAGCGGGTATCCGAGCCGCCCCGGCCGACGATTAGTGCCGCCGCCGGCGGGCAACCAGCATGGTCAGATAACCCACCAGCGTCAGCGAATAAGTGAACATGCCGAGCAGGCCGCAATCTGCACAACATGGCGACTTGGGCCCGGGCTGCGGTTCGGGCTCGGGCTCGGGCTGTGGCTCCGGCGGCACAGGTAGCGGGCAGCCCCACGCATCGACGGCCGCACCGGCCGGCGTGTCGGGACACTCGTCCGCGCAGTCGAGCACGCCGTCACCGTCCGCGTCCGGCGGCCCGGTCAGGAACGGGTCGGTGTCCACCTGACCGATGGCCTGCGAGGCGCCGGCGTTCGGCCCGGCAGCGCTGCCCCACCAGTTGTTCTCGCCGTTGACCGTGTGGTCGCTATCGACGTTCTCGGCGAAGATCCCG
>CAZNDQ010000286.1:0-5836 GCA_964571825.1 uncultured Planctomycetales bacterium
GGTGTCGATGCCGGTGGCGGTCTTGCGGGTCTTGCGGTCGCCGATGCTGAGTTCGCGCTGGCCGCGGCCGATGGGGATCATGCTGTCGATGGCCTTGATGCCAGTCTGAAGGGGCTCGGTGACGGGCTGGCGCTCGGCGATGCCGGGGGCGCGGGATTCGAGCGGGCGGCGGTGGGGCGTGTTGATCGGGCCCTTGCCGTCGAGCGGCCGGCCGAGGGGATCGACGACGCGGCCGACCATCGCCTCGCCGACGGGGACGCTGAGGAGCTGGCCGCTGCAGCGGACCTGGTCGCCCTCCTTGACGCCGAGGTAGTCGCCGAGGATGGCGGCGCCGACGGAGTTCTCCTCGAGGTTGAGGGCCATGCCGCGCTGGCCCTTGTCAAACTCAAGCAGTTCGCTGGCCATGCAGTTGCGCAGGCCGTAGTTGCGGGCGATGGCGTCGCCGACCTCGATGACGCGGCCGACCTCGGCGACGTCGGCACGGGTCTGGTACTGCTGGATTTCCTGTTTGAGGACGGAAGAGATCTCGTCGACCTTGAATTTCATCGCATCCGCTTCCTGTGTTGTGTTCGTCCCGGTGTTCGGCCGGCCGGCCGCAAGCGGTCAGGCCGGTGCTGAGAAAGTCCTGTTGGCCGCCAGTTCGCGCGTCGAGCGTTCGACCATGTCCCCGCGCATGCGGCGGAGCTGCAGCGCGACGCTGGAGTCATAGAGGCGGTCGCCGACCTGGACGATCAGCCCGCCGACGAGCGATTCGTCGACACACTCGACGAGTTCGACCTGCTTGCCCGTGAGGCGGCCCATCTCCTCGGTCAGCGCCGTGCGGTCCGCCGGCGTCAGCGGCACAGCCGAGGTGACGCGCACGCGCACGTGGTTCTGCCGCTCGCGGCGGCGTTCGGCATAGCGGTCGCGCAGCGCCTCGACCAGCGCCAGCCGCTCCTTGTCGTTCATCACCTGCAGCGTATCGACGAGCACGCCGCACATTTTGTCACGGAAGAGCCGTTCGATCGAGGCGGCGCGCTGCACGCGGTCGGAGATGCCGGCGGTGAAGAACGTCCGCAGTGCCGGTTCGGCGTCCATCAGCGCGATCAATTCGTCGAGTTCGGTGGCGACGCGCTGGTCGTCACCGCGTGCTGCAGCGACGTCGAGCAGGGCGTGCGCGTAGGTGTCAGCCACGGCCGTCGATGCTTCGTCGAATGTCGCCATTCCTGCATCCTTTCGCGTGGTTGGGGGCCGGCGCGCCGCGGGCGGCGCAGCCTACCGAACACTTCCGTCTTGCACCCTAGTTTCTGCCGCCCTCGCGCATCTTGCGCAGCTCGGCGATGGACTGCTGGACGAGCGCGCTGTGATCGGCGGGGGACAGCTCCTTGCGCAGGATTCGTCCTGCGGCGTCGGTCGCCAGCTCGGCGGCGACGTCGAAGATCTCCTTGACCGCCGCGTCGCGCGCCAGACCGATTTCCTCGCGGGCGCGCGTGACGATCTGTTCGGCTTCGCGGTGGGCGTCGGCTTCGAGCTTGTGCCGCAGGGCCTCGGCCGCGCGGCGGCTCTCCTCGACGATCTGCGCCGCCTCGTCGCGCGCCCTGTTCATCTGCGCGCGGTGCTCGGCGAGCAGGCGTTCGGACTCCTCGCGGTCGCGCTTGGCGTCCTTGAGCGAGTCTCGGATGAACTCCTCGCGTTTTTGCAGGGCACCGAGAAGCGGCTTCCAGGCGAACTTGCCGAGGACGAAGACGACGAGGAGGAAGATGACGAGCGTCCAGACGGCGTTGCCGAGGTCGCCGGTGAAGAGGCTGGGCGTCGCGCCGCCGTGGGCATCCTCGGCTGCCAGCACCGGCAGCGCCGTACACAGCGCGGCGATGGCCGCGAGCAGCGGTCCGCGCCATCTCGACTGTGCCAGTAGATGATTCATGGCGAACATTCCTGCGGTTGACGTTCCGCGCGCGGCGCCCGCGTCGGGCCGGCTGCGCCGCCGATTCCGCTCTACTTGCGCTTGCCGACTAGAACACGGCGAGCAGGCAGACGACGACGGCAAACAGCGTCGCCCCTTCGAGCATGGCCGCGGTGATGATCATCGCGGTGCTGATGCTGCCGGAGGCCTCGGGCTGGCGGGCCATGGATTGCACGGCTGCGCTGCCGATGCGGCCCAGACCGGCGCCGCCGCCGATGATGACCAGACCGGCGCCGATGGTCGCGCCGATGCGGGCCAATCCTTTGCCCCAGTCGCCACCCATCGTGGCGACGGTTGTTCCGCCGCCGGCGGCCTCGTCGGCGGCCAGCGCCGGTGTTGCCATCATCATCATCAGCCCGAGTCCCAGCAGTACCAGACACACCTTGGCGTTCTTCATGGCTTGGTTCCTTGTACCTCTGTCGTGTCCCTTGTTCGTCCCCGCTCGTGGGGGACGCGATGTTATCGTTTTGCGCTCCGCGATTCGTCGTCGGAGCGATCGCGCTGTTTTCAGTGGCCGTGCGCCGCTTCGGCGTGGCCGTGTTCGTGCTCCTCGTCATGGTTGTGATGGAAGACGACGGCCTGCGAGATGAAGATCGTCGTCAGGAAGGTGAAGATGAACGCCTGGAGGAAGGCGACGAAGATTTCGAGGAGGTTGATGGCGACGCTGCCGAGGACGACGGGGATGGCAATGAAGAAGCCGCCGGCCGCGCCCATCGCACCGGCCGCCTGGAAGATGAAGCTGAGCAGCACGGCGAGCAGAATGTGCCCGGCCATCATGTTGGCAAAGAGACGAACGGTGAGGGCGAAGATCTTGGCGACGAGCCCGATGATCTCGACGGGGACGAGCAGCGGGGCGAGGGCGATAGGGCCGGGGCAGAAGTGGGCGATAAAGTGCATGCCACCGAGGCGCAGGCCGTTGATGATTATCATGGCGAGCGTACAGGCGGCCAGCGTTCCGGTGACCCAGATGTTCGCCGTGGGGGTGCCGCCGATGGGGAAACCGAGGAAGCGGGTGACGGGCTCGATGGGGATGATGCCCAGCAGGTTACAGAAGAGGATGAAGAAGAAGGCGCTCCAGAGGTAGGGGATGAAGCGGTCAGTGTGGTGCTGGAGCGCGGGGCGGGCGACTTCGTCGCGGAGGTAGCTGCAAATGGCCTCGATGGCGTTGCGGAAACCGGTGGGGGTCAGCTCGGAGACGATGTTGCCGCCGCCGTTGCGGCGGCGGATGGCGCCGGGGATGACGACGAACAGCAGCAGCGCCGCGACGATCTGCATCACCACGTGGTAGGAGACGATGGTAAAGCCGGTCCAACTCTCGCCGATCTTGACGATCGGGTGGTCGACGACGTGGCTCAGCGGGTTTCCGGCGGCGAGAAGCAAGGACATCTTTTATTCTCTGGGTTGGCGGCTCCGTCCGGTCAGGACGTGGGCCGTCATCTCTCCGGCCAGCAGCGCCAGGTAGCTGACCGCGACCCAGACGAGGTAGGGCCGGCGGTCGAACCAGCCGAGCAGGGCGATCGGCACGACGACCAGCAGCACGCCCAGAAAGCGGACGCCGGTGCCGAGCAGAAGCAACTGGACCTTGCGGCCGGGCGGCTGGCCCTCGGCCAACAGGTGCGGCACGAGGCCGACCCAGTTGCAGAGCATCACGCCGCCGATCGCGGCGAGCATCGCCCACAGGCCGGGCAGACCGGCGAGGCGATGGGTGATCAGTCCTCCGACGATCGCCACCGGCACCAACACCACGAGCCCGGTCAGGGCGAGTCGGGCGAAGCGAGCCCAGATGGCGGAAGTTGGAGCCAAGACGGTCACGGTCGATTCGATTCGTCGGTCTCCCGCGTCCGCGTTTCGTTTTCCTTCTGCGCTTCGCGGGAGGCGGCCAGGGCCTGTCGCACCAGGTTGTACGTCCCGCCGATCAGGCCGAGAGCGACGCAGATCAGCAAACCGGTGGGTGACGTGCCGAAGTGCCGGTCAATCCACCAGCCCAGGGCCGTGAACCCGCCGACCGCGGCGACGAACTCGATACCGATCCCGGAGAGGCCGATCCAGCCGCGTCCCGGCCGATCGCGCTTCTTCGGGGTCATCGTCGTCCCCGCTGGTTTGGGGTCGTCGGAGCGGGCCATTCCATGGGTCCGTCCCTGTGCGCTGCCGCGCCCCCGGACCCGCCCGCTCCGAATGAGGGGGGCAGCTTAGCGTTTGTGCAGTCGCATCGTCAACCCCTGCGGGAGCGGGGATTTGCGATCTTTTTTTGTGCGAAAAACGCGAGGTCGCTGGCCCCTTTCGGCGCGGCGCGGTAGGCTGTAGCTTGGCCCGGAAGTTTTCCACGGCGGGGTCGATCCATGTCCACATTGACGGCGATCGTCGGCGCGACCGGTGCGGTCGGGCGCGAGATGATCCGCATCCTTGAACAGCGCGGGTTTCCTGCGGACAGGCTGCTGGTGCTGGCGTCGGCGCGGTCGGCGGGGGCGCGGATCGAGTACGGCGGGGGCGCGTTGACGGTGCGGCCTCTGGAGGAGGCGGCGCTGCGCGGGGCGAGGGTGGCGCTGTTTGCGGCGGACCGGGAGACAGCGCGGGAGTATGCGCCGAGGTCGGTGGCGGCGGGTGCGGTGGTCATCGACAACTCCTCGCAGTTTCGCATGGACCCGCAGGTGCCGCTGATCGTCCCCGAGGTCAATCCGCATCATCTGGCGGGGCATCAGGGGATCATCGCCAACCCCAACTGCACGACGATCATCCTGGCGATGGCGCTGTGGCCGCTGCACCGGGTGAATCCGATTCGGCGCGTCGTGGTCTCGACGTATCAGGCGGCGAGCGGCGCGGGTCAGGCGGCGATGGACGAGCTGACGCAGCAGACGCGCGCGGTGCTGGACGGGCGGGCGGCCGAGCCGCGCGTGTTTCCGCATCCGATCGCCTTCAACCTTTTCTGTCACGACTCGGCGATCGGGCCGGAGGGGTACAACGAGGAGGAGATGAAGGTCCGGGCGGAGCTGCGGAAGATCTTCGGTGAGGCGGCGCTGGCGGTGACGGCGACGTGTGTGCGCGTGCCGGTGCTGCGGGCGCACAGCGAGTCGGTGAACGTGACGTTCGAACGGCCGATGAGCGAGGGGCAGGTGCGCGAGGTGCTGGCGGGGGCGCCGGGCGTGCGCGTTGTCGATGACCGGACGAAGAACCATTTCCCCATGCCGGTCGAGGCGTCGGGGATCGACGAGGTGCTGGTGGGGCGGATTCGCGCCGATCTATCGCAGCCCGACGGCCGCGGCATCGATCTCTTCCTCTCCGGCGACCAGCTCCGCAAGGGCGCGGCGCTGAATGCAATTCAGATTGCTGATCTGCTTTAATCGAGTCTGATTTCGAGTCAAGAATGATCGCTGCTGGGCGCTGGGCGCTGGGGCACGCCCAGTTGCAGCGGTTCGTTCATCGAGCCGGAGCGGAAGCCGCGGAGGTCCATGGCGACCCAGGTGTAGCCGATGGCGCGGAGTTCGGCGTCGATGCGGGCGCGGATATCGGCGCGCATGAAGGTTTCGATCTGGTCGGCGGGGATTTCGATGCGCGCCAGCTTGTTGTGGTGGCGCACGCGCACTTCGCGCAGGCCGAGCGAGCGGAGAAACGCCTCGGCGCGCTCGATCATCCGCAGTTTCTCCGGCGTGATCGCCTCGCCGGTCTCGACGCGGCTGCTGAGGCAGGGTGAGGCGGGTTTGTCGAAGGTTGGCAGCCCCAGCCGCGCGCTCAGCTCGCGGATGTCGACCTTGGTCATACCGGCCTCAGCGCACGGCGCGCGGACACTGTGCTCACGCGCCGCCTCGATCCCCGGCCGCCAGTCGCCGTAGTCGTCGGCGTTGATGCCGTTGACGATGGCGTGCAGACCTTCGGCTTCGAGCACGGCGCCGAGCTTGT
>CAZNDQ010000287.1:0-5819 GCA_964571825.1 uncultured Planctomycetales bacterium
GATGTGGGGGGGGGGGGGCGGCGGTGTGAAGCGCGAAAAGTGGCTAGTGGCTAGTGGCTAGCAAGAATGAGGAATGTTCCAGAGACTGAAGTCACTGGCAACCATCGTTCGCCCTGCGGGCGAAGAGGGGAGTTCGGACTGGCGTGCTGGGGGCACAAGCGATTCGAGATTCTTCGCTTCGCTCAGAATGACGGGGAGCGGGATTGTTTGGCGGCGTAGAGGAGGGCGTCGACGCCGGCCATGAAGACGTCGGGGTCGGAGTGGCCGTCGTACTGGCCGAGGCCCATGCTGACGGAGGTCTGGAAGACGTGGCGGAGCCAGCGGACATCGACGCCGTTGACGGCGGAGTCTAGCCGGGTGGCGACGGGCTGGGCGGCCGTGAGGGCGGTGTTGGGGAGGATGACGGCGAACTCGTCGCCGCCCTGTCGCGTGGGGACGTCGATCTCGCGGACGGTTTCGCGGATGCGGCGGCCGAGCTCGCGGAGAAGGAGGTCGCCGGCGGGGTGTCCGCAGCGGTCGTTGACCTGCTTGAGGCCGTCGACGTCGAGGAGGATGAGGGAGAGGGGGAGGCCGTGGCGGCGCGAGCGGGTGACCTCGGTGCGTAGGGTGTCCTCGAAGGCGCGGTAGTTGCCGAGGCCGGTGAGGGGGTCGGTGCGGGCGAGGTGCTCGAGGTTCTCGACGGTGCTGACGGCCTGCCACGAGGCGGCGAGGAGGTGGCAGAGCTGCTCGAGGAGGGGGCCGAGGCGGTCGGGGTCGAAGGGGCGGCGGTCGAGGGGCTCGGCGAAGTTGAGGACGCCGAGGAGTTCTGCGCCGGAGACGATGGGGGCGATGATGCAGCTGTCGCTGGCGTAGTTGGCGGCGTAGGGGAGTTCGAGCTGGAGGGAGCGGGCGGACGTTTCGCGCTGGAGGTCGGGGGCGATCCAGAGGGCGCGGCGGTTGGCGGCGACGGCCATGGGGGAGTCGGAGCGGAAGGGGGAGAGGGTGATCACGTCGGTGACGGGGCCGTCGTGGGTTTTCCAGAGGAGTTCGAGGCAGGCGGCGCCGGGGTTGTATTGGTATCCGGAGGCGCGGCGGGCGCCGACGATGCGCGGGAGGAGGTTGCGGCAGGCGTCGACGATGACGTCGGCCTTGAGGGAGGCGAGGCGGATGGCGAAGGAGAGGAGGAGGTGTTCGCGCGCGGCGGGTGCGTCGGGGTCGAGGGCGGTGGCGGCGAGGTCGAGGGGGGCGGCGAGGAGTGGATCGGCGATTTGAGATTCGAGGTTTGAGATTTGCGATTGGCGGATCGAGCGATCGGCATCGTTGTTGTCGCCGGCGGTCGCTTTGGGCGCGGAGGTGCGGGGGCGGCGGACGGATTTGAGTTGGGCGGTGAGCTGGGCGGCGGCGAGGTCGTCGGTGCCGGCGACGTAGATGGTAGGGCAGGGAGCGGCGTTGGTGGGGGCATCCCAGACCTGATAACGGCGAGTATCGACGACGAGCACATCCTCAATACCCAGCGATGCATCAAGATGGGAGGTTTGGCGGACCTGGGGGATTGGATACGCGGGGGCGGCGAGGTTTCGCGCGGCGGCGCGGACCTGCTCGACGAATTGTGTATCCTCAGTCAGGACAACGAGTTGCGAGTTAGCGTGGTCCACGGCCGTCTCCCACCAGCGGCGCAGAAAAGGTCCGGATGGGAATCGTCCGGGAACCAGAGCGGCTTTAGTCCGATCCCGCGAAATGCCGAGTAAAAGCGGCGACCCGGTCTTGCGGGTGGTGCGCAGGGATTGCCGAGAGGCTCGCCACGTCAGTCCGAGGAGCCTCGCGGGAGTGGTGGGCGCGACAGGCGAAGGAATTCAGGATGAGTTCCGCGGAAACGAGCACGGGCCGGGAGGGCCTTGGGGGGAAGTGGCAGATTCCGCTGTTGTTGGCGGCGCTGGGGTTGTTTGTGGCGGCGGTGCTGGAGCTGCGGCCGCGCGAGGCGCCGGGGACGATCGAAGAGCGGATCGCGCGGGTCGAAACCTATCTGGCGGCCGGGGTGCACGAACCGGCGATCGAAGACATCAGCAGACTGCTGCAGGAAGAGTCGGTGCCGGCGCGGGAGCGTGGTCGGCTGCACCTGTCGCTGGCGCTGGCGCTGGTGCGGGCGGAGTCGGGGCGGTCGGAGCATGCGCTGGAGCGGGTGGCGGCGATCCTGGAGCAATTCGAGGCGGCGCTGGCGTGCGGGGTGGAGCTGACGGGGGATGAGCGGTCGCAGTATGCGGTGGCGTGGGAGTGGGGGGGACAGGGGGCGCGGGCGCTGCGCGAGCTGCGGGCGGCGGAGCAGGCCGGGGTTTCGGACGCGGTGGCAGTGGCGCGGCGCGTGATCGAGCTGCGCGACCGGATCGAGTCGGCGGAGGCGGAGGAGCGGCTGGCGCGGATCGGGGCGTTTATCGAGCTGGCGGCGGAGCGGCCGGAGGAGCTGCTGTGGGCGGTGGAGTACAAGGCGGGGCTGCTGGCGGAGACGGGGCACGTCGAGGATGCGCTGGCGGCGCTGCGGGAGGCGGAGACGACGCTGGCGGGGGAGCGGGCGCGGGCGCAGTTGGGGCTGCGCGCGGGGCAGTTGCTGTACGAAGCAAAGCGGCTGGAGGAGGCGGAACGGGCGCTGCGCGCGGTGCGGGCGAAGTACGATCGGCAGGACGGGCTGTGGTCGCAGGTGGTGTGGATGCTGGGGCGGATCGCGCTGGAGGATGAGCGGCCGCGCGAGGCGAAGACGTTCTTCGAGGAGGTGACGGCGTCGTTCACGTCGGGGCCGGAGTACAACGGCTGCCGGCTGGGGATCGCGGAGGCGAGCGCGGCGCTGGGTGACTATGAGCAGGCGGAGACGGTGTATCGGGGACTGAGCGGGGTGGGGGCGTATCCGCTGCTGTCGGCGGAGGAGGGGGCGCTGCAACTGCGGCTGTCGCTGACGAGGCTGTTCGAGACGCTGCGGGCGCGGGGGGAAGATGAGGCGGCGCTGCGATTCGTGGCGCTGCTGAACGGGGAGCTGGCGGGTGAGCCGGCGGCGGTGCGGGCGCTGTACCTGGAGGCGTGGGCGGACACGCACCGGTCGGTGGGGGAGGCGCTGGCGGGTCGGCCGGTGCGCGGCGAAGGGGAAGAAATCGATTCGGCTCGGGTGGCGGCAAGGGAACATTTTCAGCAGGCGGGGGAAAAGTACTACGAGTTATCGCAGCTTGTGCTACTGGACGAGCCGCGGAGTTCGGCGGCGCTGTGGTCGGCGGGGGAGCAGTTCGATCGGGCGGGGAACCTGGCGAAGGTGATCGAGACGCTGGGGGAGTACGTGGCGACGCGGACGGACCCGGCGCGGCTGCCGCAGGCGCTGCATCGGCTGGGCAAGGCGTATCAGGCGAACGGGCAGTACGAGGAAGCGATCGCGGTGTATTCGCGGGCGCTGGCGGAGTTTCCGCGGTCGGCGTTTGCGCTGAGTTCGGCGGTGCCGCTGGCGGAGTGTCATCTGGCTTTGGGCCCGGAGCATTTCGCGGAGGCGGAGCGGACGCTGCTGCGGCTGGTGTCGAAGACGGGGGACGGGGAGGAGCTGCTGACACCGGAGGCGCGGGAGTACAGCCAGGCGCTGTTCATGCTGGGGGAGGTGTACGCGCAGGCAGGGATGTATGAACAGGCGATCCCGGCGCTGGAGGAGGGGATCGCGCGGTATGCGAATGATCCGCGGTGCCGGGCGGCGCGGTTTCAACTGGGGGAATGCTATCGGCGGAGCGCGGCGGCGCTGCGGGGGGAGTTCGGCGGAGTGGAGAACCTGCCGCGGCGGCAGCAGATGGCGGGGGAGTTTCTGCGGCGGATGCAGCGGGCGCACGAGATGTTTGTGGACGTGGCACTGGGCGAGGGGGAGGAGCAGGACGGTGCGGCTGCGACGGAGGGGGGGCTGGCGCGGATGGCCATGTTATACGCGGCGGACTGTCTGTTCGACATGGAGGACTATGGGCAGGCGCTGAAGCTGTATGAGCGGGTGAGCTGGACGTATCAGAACGATCCGACGGCGCTGGCGGCGTACGTGCAGATCGTGAACTGCCTGCAGCGGACGGGCAAGGCGCGCGAGGCGCAGGCGGCGATCCGGCGGGCGCAGCAGCTTGCGGCGGGGATGGCGGAAGAGGCGTTTGCGCGGAAGGGAATCGGGCGGACGAGGGAACAGTGGCGGGAGTATTTTGACTGGTTGTCGGCGAGGACGCTGTTCTAGTGGCCAGTGACCAGTGACCAGTGGCCAGTTGAGGAGTCGCGGGGTACCGCGACGGAAGAAATGCGAAATGTGGAATGGGAAGAAAGTGACGAAGTGACGGAGTGACGCAGTTACGAAGTGGAGGAGTGCGGCGTGCTGGGCGCAGATGGTCATAGAGATTCTTCGCTTCGCTCAGGATGACGGCAATGGGGCGGCGTGCTGGATGGGAAGTGCGATTAGAGATGCTTCGCTGCGCTCAGCATGACAATTCGATGTGGGATGTGGGATGTCATGGCGTGCTGGGCGCAGATGGTCATAGAGATCCTTCGCTTCGCTCAGGATGACGGCAATGGGGCGGCGTGCTGAGTGGGTCGTGGGGTTCGAGATTCTTCGCTTCGCTCAGAATGACGGCGAAGAGCGCTCGGAATGACAATGAGCGGTGAGGAGCGGCGGTGATGGCGGCGGCCGGGGACAGCGTGGCGGGGGCGGAGAGCGCGGAGGAGCTGATCGCGCTGCTGGAGGCGCAGTGCGCGCTGTACGGGCGGCTGCGGGAGCTGACGGTGCAGCAGCGGGAGGCGGCGCGGACGGAGGACCCGAGCGCGCTGCTGGGTCTGCTGGGTCGGCGGCAGGAGGTGCTGGCGGAGCTGAATGCGCTGGACGAGCGGGTCCGGCCGATCCGGCAGGAGTGGGAGACGGTGCGGCGGCGGCTGCCGGACGGAGCGCGGGCGCGGGCGGCGGCGATCTTTCAGGAGACGCGGGCAGTGCTGGAGAGCATCCTGCAGTCGGACCGCGAGGTGTCGGAGGAACTGGAGGCGCGGAAGACGCAGACGGCGGCGGCGATCAGTCAGATCGGACAGGCGCGGCGGGCGCACGCAGCGTATGGGGCGCCGGGGTCGCAGAAGAGTCAGTACTTTGATGGGACGGGGATTTAGATGTCGGATGTGAGATGTGGGATGTGAGAATTGCGGATTGCGGAATGAGGAGGAAGTGACGAAGTGACGAAGTGACGGAGTGACGGAGTGAGAATCCGAGGTTGGCGCGTTGAGCGGGTGATGTGATTCGAGATTCTTCGCTTCGCTCAGAATGACGGCAATGGGTCGGCGTGCTGGACGGGAAGTGCGATTTGAGATGCTTCGCTTCGCTCAGCATGACGACTCGATGTGGGATGTGAAGAAATGCGGAATGCGGAGGAAGTGACGAAGTGACGAAGGAATTGCGGAATGCGGAATGCGGAATACCGGCGATCGGGCGCGCGTCGGCGGAGAGAAGCGTGTGTGCCTATGTGCGAGAACGAACATTTCTGCCCCGCAGATTCGCGGGCGCGAATCCGCGGGCTTAGGCATGTCACCCGGAGTCGCGGGTCGGGCGTGAAGGACGCAACGAGATGAGCGCGATGGAGACAACGGTGCTGCGGGAGGAGCGGGCGGACCTGGCGGCGATCATCCGCGCGTACAACGAGGTGACGGAGCGGCTGCGCGAGTCGCACGAGAAGCTGCAGGGGCAGGTGGAACGGCTGCGGGAGGAACTGGCGGACAAGAACCGGGAGCTGGCGCGGCGGCAGCGGCTGGCGTCGCTGGGGCAGATGGCGGCGGGGCTGGCGCACGAGATTCGCAATCCGCTGGGGGCGATCCGG
>CAZNDQ010000288.1:0-5816 GCA_964571825.1 uncultured Planctomycetales bacterium
TCCGCGGGCGATGATTCCGCCCCACCAGACGGCGAAGAGGTTGGCCATGGAGATGCTGGCGACGATGATGCCGACGAGGACGCTGTGGGCGCCGAGGCTGCGTGCGGCGACGAAGCCGCAGAACTCGCCGTTGAGGGCGCCCCAGGGGACACCCCACCACATCATGTGAAAGAGTTCGCGGCGGAAGAGGGCGCGCGCGGAGTAGGGCACTTCGCGGTAGCCGCGCAGCCATTGCCAGGCGTCGCGGAGGGGCGTCATCGGCGGGTGCTCCGGGCGGCGGTCCGAGCGCGGCGGCGGCGGCGGGTGCACTCTGCGCGCTGCGGCCGATCCATCATTGGGCGGGCAATGGGCGCGGGGGTGCGGGTTAGCGGAACTTCCACCGTGTCAGATGGGTTTCGTGGTCGAGGAGGAGGAAGCGTTCGCAGTCTTCGGCGAGCATTTTGACTTCCCATTCGGTGAAGCGTTCGTAGCGGTAGGCGTTTTCCTCGCCGGAGCGGACGGGGGTGGCGCAGCCGGCTTGCAGTCCGACGAGTGCGGCGATGGCGCCGAGGAATAACGTCAGGGTCGCTCGCTTTTTCATCGTCAAACACCTCATTCAGGGAAGGCTCCCCCACATTGCGGAGCAAACCGGCGGTTCGGGGGATGATAGCGGTGCGGCGCGCGGGCTGTCAATGCGGCGGGCGGTGTGCGTCGGGCGGCGCAGGCGGGGCGGGCGCGTGATACTCGGTGGCGGCGCAGGGCGCCTCGTCCGCGGCCTCGCCTGGTTTTCCGCGCCGCAACGACTCGACGACATTGAGCGAGTACAGCCGGCCCTTGTTGAGGCCAGGGCAGCCCTGGGCGGTGGCGGCCCAGTCGGCCGGGGTGCGCAGGTTCTCCGACCAGAAGGGCCAGGTGCGGCACTGGAGGGGGCGGACGGGGTAGATGCCGCAGATGGCCTTGCCGTTTTCGCGGACGAGGAAGACGCAGTCGCCGTTGGGTTTTTCGGTGAGCGAGTGGCGGACGCCGACGCGGCGGACGAACCTGCGGGAGAGGTCGTCAGGGCGCTGGCCGCGGAAGGCGGCGATACGGGCGATGTCGTCGCGCGTGACCCAGACGTAGCCGGGTTCGCCGGAGCAGCAGTTGCCGCACTGGGTGCAGGCAAAGCGGAGGCCGTCCTTGTACCAGGGGTCGTGATGGAAGAGTGAGGCCATGTTTGGTTACGTCCGTGCGCGCCGGCCCGCGAGAATCGGGGGTATTGTAGGGCGGCAGGCGCGTCCGGCACAGTGCGCGCGGCGAAGTGTGGCGGCGTCAGGGAGTGCCGGGCTTCCAGTCGTTGAGGGTGCGGTCGAAGGGCAGCGCGGCGACGGGGTAGCCGCGGGCGGCGGCGAGGTCGGAGCGGCGGCGGGGGCCGGCGAAGCTGTTGAGCACCTGGAGGAGGGAGGCGTTTGAGGTGCGATAGCGGCGCTGGAAGTAGTCGAGGAGGTCCTGCTGATGGGTGAAGACGTCGAGGCTGACGAGGAGCTGGGCGTTGACGTTGTCGATACGGACAATCGCCTCGTTTTCCATGGCGCGGCGGGCGGCGTCTTCGAGGCGGCGTTCGAGATCGAAGCCGGTGTAGGGCAGGTCGGCGAGGGCCGGGGCACCGCGCGCCGCGGCGCAGAGGGCGAAGATGACGCGGGCGTCGCCGCGTGATTCCTCGACGAGCAGCGTGCGGATCTGGGCGAGGGAGCGCGGCGTGCCGTCGACGGGGAAGCGGTAGTCGGCGAGGAAGTCCTTGCGGCCGAGCTGGTAGACGCTGTCGGTGGGGTACTGTTCGAGGACAAACCTCAGCGCCAGCGCGTTGTAGGCGTTGATCCAATAGGCGATGCGGTCGCTGCGGGTGGGGAAGAGGTCAGGGGTGCGCGCGGGGCCTTCCTGGCTGATGCGGCCGAGGTAGAGGTCGAGGGGGCGGCGGTGGGCGGCGAGGTGCTGATAGTCGACGCGGCCGTCGCGGACGTTTTCGCGCAGGACGGCAGCCCAGTCGCGCGGGTCCCAGCGGGTGGAGCGTTTTTCGGGGAGGTGGTCGCGCGCGGGGGCGAGGGCGACGGAGGCGCAGCCGACGAGCAGCAGCGCCGCGCAGCAGGCGCAGCACCCGGCAACGGGCGATAACGCGCGCGTCATACTGCGCTCATGCGGAGGTCTGCGGGCACCGATAGCACCGGGGGCAATGGGCGGCGCGAGCGCGGAGCAACAATCTTTTGCGCCGGATCGCTGCCTATAATCGGCCGACCGCGCAAACTCGGCGCGGAGGCGGGGGATATTCGTCGAATGCGCTGCCGGACGCCTGCTGTTCACGGTTTATGGGTCTCGCTGTTGCTGGCGGCGAGTTTCGCGCCGCTGGCGGGGTGCTCGTGGTGCGAGTTCGACTTCGCCGGGGTCTGTGTTCCGGAGTCCATTCTCGACGCGCAATATAGCACCGTGACTCTTGCCCGCAACGGCAAGGACGATCTGGTGATGTACTTCATCCAGCCGCCCGCGCCGAACGGGACGGGGGTGCTGGTGGCGCACGGGACGAGCGAGGACACGAAGCTGGCGGCGGCGGAGTCGGCCGTCGGCTGGGCGAAGCGGTTTCTCGATGAGGGCTACACGATCATCGCGCATGCGTACGAGGAGAACGACTCGGCCTATGGGCAGCACGATCTGGAGGACACGCTGGACGCGATCGCGTATCTGGGGGGGGCGGCGGGCAAGGCGCGGGGGATCGAGAAGCTGTTTCTGGCGGGCACGTCGCGCGGGGGGATCATCGCCTATCAAACGTCGTATCGGGTGCAGCATGGGGTGCTGGCGGGGATCATCGCCGACCGGGGTGTGAGCAACTTCCTGATTCTGCCGCTGAATCTGAACGCGATCGATCAGGGCGTATTGGGGCCGCTGATCCGGGAGGCGGTGCTGCAGACGGTGGAGTGGCTGGGGGGCGTGGTGCCGGAGCAGGACCCGGAGCCGTGGAAGGCGCTGTCGGCGGGTTACAACATCGACCGCATCGAGACGCCGATGCTCATCCTGCACGGCAGTTGGGACATTCTCGTTCCCTTCAACCAGGCGCTGGACTTCCGCGATCGGGCGGTCGAGGCGGGGCGGGACGATTTCACCTTTGTGCTCATCGAGGGCAAGGGCCACTTCAACCTCGCCGACGACCCGCGATTCGACGAGGCGATCATCGAGTTTATTAACAGCCATTAGAAGAAGTGGCCAGTGACCAGTGGCCCCGCCACGGCGGGTAAACTCTGGCCAGTGGAGGACTCGCGGGGTACCGCGACGATTGCCGGCATATAGTCTTCCGACATTCCGCTTCGCGGTATTCCGGCTGTGCCGGGATGTCGCAGGTTGGCGATGAAGAACGAGGCGGTGGCCCTCGAATAGTCAGCCACCGCCTCGGGGTTTGGGAAGGATGGGCCGCCGGTCGGTCTACTCCGTCACGGTGATGGTGATGACGGCTTCGTCGTAATACTCCTGGGTGGTGCCGACTTCGGTGGCGCGCCAGGTCAGCGTGTCCTCGCCGGTGTAATCGGTGTCGGGCGTGTTGCGGAAGCTGATGAGGTTGCCGTCGAAGTCGTAGTACGCAGGCAGAGGCAGGTTCCGTGGTGGAGTCACGGGGAACGCAACGGGCGTGATGTCGAGCGGCCGGCTTTAGCCGACCGGCGTTTGCCACCAGCTTGAGCTGGTGGGAACCGGCCCCCCATCCTCTCTCATTGATCTTCAGCCGGCTTGAGCCGGGCTTGGTTCACTGCTTTCTTGCTGCGAATCGCAGACTTCGAGTCGGGCCTGAATCCGGCCGTTGGCGTGGTGCTCGCGCTGGCGGTGCACGTAGTCCAGCACCCAGTCAAGATGGGTCTTGCCGAAGCTCACCACGCCGTAGCCGCGCTGCCACTCCAGCGCCTTGCGGTTCATGCGCCTGTTGACCTCAAATGAGCAGGCACCCTTCAGCTCCTGGACCGGGTCGCTGATCGTGACGAACGGCTCGATGCTCAGCGCCAGGTGCACATGGGTGTCCGTGCCGCCGAGGCCGAGAAGGTATGCGCCCTTGATGCGGCGGCACTTGCCCATTAGTTCAGCGTGGGCGAGCGTTTCGAGCTCTCCGGTGAGCAGCGGCAGGTCGCCCTTGGTATGCCAGTTGAAGTGCAGAAAGATCTCATGGTAGACATGACTGCTCATGTCGCCGGCTCCGAAAAGCAAGCCCGGCTGAAGCCGGCTCAAGAGAAAAGGGAAGATAAGAGAATCAGATTGGTTTGTCCACCACCAGTTGAAACTGGTGGCAAACTCCGGCCGGCTGAAGACCGGCCTGGGGGCGAGCTGCCAATCGTCAGCGGGGAGCGGACCGCGGAAATGGAGTCGTAGGAGGAGGCCGTGCGGTTGGGGATGTAGGTGCCGACGGCGATGGGTTCGAGCACGTCGCCGAGGATGTCCACGTCCGCGCCGGTGACGATGGCGCCCTCGATGGTTACCGCGCCTTCGAGGTCTTCGTTGACGGTCATGGCGTTGAGCAGGGAGCCGCCGACCTCGATGGTGCCGGTCACGTGGTCGATGACCATGGCCGCTTCGCCGAGGAAGTCGCCGGTGACCGACACGCCCTCGAGGATGCTGGTGATGCCAGATTCCTCGATGGTGATGCGTCCGATGGTTGTGGCGCCGGGAGTGAGGCCGGATTCGGTCTTGCTCACCTTGAGCTTGACGGTGCCGGGATCGATATTCTGGTCGAGGGTGATTTCGCGGATTTCGGCGAGCGTGTCGGGGTCGTTGTCTTCGTGGGCCCAGAAGACGTAGGTTTCGGAGGCGGTGGACGTCTTGATGACGATGGTGTTGGTGAGGGGGAGATACGTCCAGTGGTCACCGGGGCTGTTGCCGAGATTGTCGTTCTCCTGCTTGATTTCAACGGCCGTCGCCGCCTGTGCGAGCGCGAGACTCGCTACCAGAAGTGCTGTGATTCTATGCATGACCGGTCCTCCATGTTGAGGGTGAAACAGCCTGCCTTCCGACGATGGAAGGCAATCAATGCACCAGGTATAAGGAGAAGAAGCGCCGATGGCGCAGGAACTGATCTGACACCGAACTTGAAGTAGTCCCAATGCGAGCCTGACGTTGCCCCGACGGCACCGTCCCCAAAGATGACCCAGGATGAGAAGATCGTTGGCGACGCGAAAAAGCCCTCCCAGGCAAGCTGGCCGTCGATGAACATGGCGTAGTCGATCATGTCCAGCGATTCGAGGCGGAAGGTGTGGAAGACCGTCATGTCCATGAACACCTGGCGGCCGTCGCCGCTGCTGCGCATGCCATTGGTGCTGTAGAGCAGGTTGAAGTCCCGCAGTCCGCCGTCGGTGGCGATGAAGACGTCGATGTCTGAACCTTCGGAGCCTGGCAAGACCCGCATGCGCCACTCCGCGTAGAACAGCTCGCCGGGGCCGGGGTCGAGGGTTTCCATCGCATCCCAGAGGTACTGATCCGTAATGGTTCTGCTGGCGAAGCCGTCGAGCTTGAGCAGGCCATCCTCGACAGTCCGGATTGCCCCGCCGCCCGTGGTGTAGCGATCCCAGCCGAGGTCTTCGGGGAAAACGCCGGGGGTGTTGGCGTCGTAGAGGACCTCGTAGGGGGTGGCGAACACCTGTGGCGCGGTCAGGGCGAGGGTGAGAGCGAACACGCATCGGCAGGCGAACGACCGATGTGGGATGTCGGATGTTCGATGTCGGATGTGGGAGGAAGGCACGAAGGCACCCCGGCGATGCCGGGACATACTCCGGCACGAAGGCACGGAGGGAAGAACGCCGAGTTGTCGGGGGATTCGGTGCACGGTCGGTTCCTGTTCC
>CAZNDQ010000289.1:0-5783 GCA_964571825.1 uncultured Planctomycetales bacterium
GCCCGCACGCGCACCTCACCGCCCAAATCGGGCACGGCAAACGAATAAGACGAAACATCCGCTTCGAGCGCCGGGATGCGGTTGTCGAAGACGATCGCGTCGGCGTCGGTGAAGAACGTCGGGCTGTTGCCGTCCGCGTCGCGGATCACCTTGGCGAAGAGCTTGCCCGGCAGCCCGGCATAGTAGCCCTGCGCCGGGTCGCCAACGCCGCCCAGCTCGTGCACCGTCTGCGAACCCGTGTAGACCAGCGGCTCGCCGTCCGCCTCCCGCCACGCTTCGACCAGCAGGATCATGTTCCGCACCGTCACGCCCGTCGGCACGTGGTGCCCGGTCAGCGAGTTGGTGATCGTCACGTCGACGGTAATCTCGCCGGCGCCATGCTGCACCTGCATGTCCAGATCAGCCGCGTTCTCCAGATAGTACGGCGTCGTCCCTTCGATGCGGTGCGAACGGATCGTCGCCGGGTCGCGCGTCACCGGCGCGATCGTGCAGATCTGAGTCTCGCCCGTCGGCGGCATGTGGCAGCTCACGCACGACTGGTACAGCGGCGACTGCGGATCGGCATACGGCGTCACCACCCACTCGGTATACGTCGGCTCGGAGATGATCCCCGTGTAGGTGTGGTTCTCCGCCGGGTCGTTCGCGTCCTGGTGGCAGGCTGCGCAGACCTCGGCCGCAAGCTGCGGCTGATACGATCCGCGCATGAACATCGGCGCCGAATAGCTGGTGTCGCCCAGCAGCCCGTACTGCACCTGCTGGAAGCTCGGCCCCTGCGGCCGCGTAAACGTCACCGCACCGGGAAATATACCGGGAAAGTTGATCTTGCTCACATCGACGTCGGCGACCTTGTGACAGACGTCGCACGAAACGCCGTGCACCGCGCCCGTCGAGGGATAACCCGGGTCCGTCGGGTTCTCCATCCGCGAAAACGGCTGCGCGATCCACGACTCCGGCTGGTGGCACGAGGCGCACTCCGAGTTGAAGTTCGTCCCCGCGTAGCGCGAGTCGCGCGTGTAAACGAATCCGCCCATGCCGCCGGGCGTACCGGTGCCGTTGTAGAGATCGTGGACCCAGGTGTTGAGGCCGGCGCGGGCCATCGGCGAATCGGTCCACTCGCTCCACTGGTTCGGATGGCAGATGCTGCACGTGTCCGGCGACATCAGCGCGTAGTTCGGGTCGTCCGTCTGCGGCACCGGCTTGAGCACGATGTCCGCGATGAACGACGGCGCCGCAGCGGCGATCGCAACGTTAAAATACCCCTTCTTCGCCCCGACGACGATCAGCCCCGCGCCGCTTACGCCGCTGAGCGTGTACCGCCCGTCCGGGCCGGTCAGCGCTCGCACGCCCGACGCCTGAAGCGTGACCATCGCGCCTTCAATCGGCACGAGCGTCACCTCCTCGCGCACGGTGCCCGAAATCTCCTCGGCGCACGCCGGCAGCGTGAGCACCGCGAGCACGACCGAGGTCAGCCGGCCGATTCGTTGACGACAAAGTGGGTGCATGTTTTCGCTCCTTTGCGCTCCTGTTGACTGGATATGGGTGCGTCAGGCGACGCACGATGCGCGCTTCCGCTCTTCGGCGACGCGCTCGCCGCACTCGCGCAGCCGCTCGGGTCTGCGCGCGATCGACAGCAATCGTTCGTGATCCGCGCTCGCGATGCCCAGCGCCGCCGCAAAGTCGGCGTCCGCCGGCGCGCGTCCCTCAACGGTAAACGCGCGATCAAAGAGCCGGCGCAGGCCCGCCGCGCTCTCCTCGCCGACGGCGCCGGCCGCCGCCAGACGACGTTCAACCGCAATCGCCCACAGCACGCGGTAGCGATCGCGGACGACCTGCTCCCCGCGCGACAGTGCCGCCAGATCGGCAGCGGCGTAACCGAAGGCCGGGTCGAGCATGTCATGGACGTGAAGCAGCTCGCGCCGCAGCAGCGGCGTCACGCCCTCGGGCGAGACAAGCGAACCGGCCGTAAGCTGCACGACCAGTGTGCGGTCCGCCGGGCCGGCCTGCCGCTCCTCTCCGCGCACGTACAGCTCCGCCGACTCGGCACTACGCCGCGCCGCCTCGCAGACGACGCAGCGCGCGCACGCGGCGGCAATCAGCGGCCGTTCGCTCAGCAAGCGCGGGATCAGCGCGTCCAGCCCCAGATCGTGGAAACACCGCCCGAACGCCGCGGCAAAGGCGCGGTCGCGCTCATCCGCATCGGCCATTCCGTACAGCGGATCGATCGCCGCGTGCAGCGCCCGCTCGTCCGCCCGGCTGCGCCGCGCCGCCAGTCGCACCGCCTGCTCCACCAGCGCCGGATCGTATTCAATCTGCATGGGCTGCCCCCGCTATTTTCTTCGTGCAGTGACGTTTAACGTCACCAGACCGCCCGACGCGCCGCCCCCGCCGGGCACGCACGTCTCCGGCCCGCACTCGATGCACGAATCGCGCTCCGGATCCGCCGGACGAAGCTCGAGCAGCGCCGGGCCGAGCGGCACGTCGTACGCGCCGCACTCCGCCTCGACAAACCGCGCCGCGAACCGCGCCAGATCGGCGTAATACCCCTGCGCCTGCCGCTCGATCACGCGCTGCGCAAACGCCGGCAGCCAGCGCGACAGATGATCCCGCAGAAACGCCCGCTGCGCCGAAACGCAAAGCTCCACCGCGTCGGTGTCGCCGCGCAACGCAGCGTCCTCCTCCTTGGCGCACAGCACGCACAGAAACTCGCACTCCGCCGTCACGTGGTCCGCCCGCTCCGACTCCGCCCCCGCCTCCATCCCGAACGCCGCGTAAAACCCCGCGATGTCCGCCAGGTCCGGCGCCCGTTGCACGATCTCGCCCGGCCCGTACTCCAGCTCATACGGCGGACAAGCCCCGCGCACCGCGTGCCCGAACACCGCCGCATACGGCTCCTCCAGTCGCGCGCGGGCGTCGTCCTCGGCATGCGAATGACCGAGCAGCGCGACGACGCCGCTGCGCAGGTCGCGCGCCGCGCGCCCCAGCCCATCCGGCCGCGCGCACAGCGGCGCCAGCGCGCCCGCCCAGATCGGCTCGGCGGCCAGCATCGCCAGCGGCACCTGCGACGGATAGCGGAACCCTGCGCCGATCACCGCGTACGCGGCGCTGCGCGCCGAAGCCGGAATCGCCGTGGATTCTCGTGCCAATGTCTGCATCGTCTGCTCTCCGCGCTTCAGATCGTGTTCGCGTGCTGCGCCGGGCGCACGTGCACCGGCTCCTCCACCTGCGTGCGGAAGATCTCCCTGCCCTGGCGGTTGAAGGCGACGATCGTGTCGTTGTAGACCTCGATCGTGCGCCCGTCGCGCGTCGTCTCGAACACCTTCTCGCCCTCCTTCATCTCGTACCGCGCGATGATCTGGTTCGAGCGCCGGAAGAGCTGCAAGACCGCCAGCAGCTCCCGATCCGGATAGCGATAACGGTCCACGGCCTCCTGCACCCCCGGCCCGAACATCTGCTTCAGGTACGGCAGCGGCACCCAGCGCGGCGGAATGTAGTACCCGTTCGGCTCCGTCCCGAACTGCGGATACAGCGGCAGCGCCACGCGCGCCACGTGCACGAGGTAGTAGAGCGGGTTGTAGCGGTCCTCGACCCACGTCGTGTCCGGCGCCACCTTCACCAGCCCCTGCATCCGCACCTGCCCGATGCACGCCGCCATGCACCGCGTCTCCAGCGGCGCCCCGCCGCACTCCGGGTCGGCCCCCTCGACGCGCGGATAGCAGCCGATGCACTTCTCGCTCGTCCGCGTCGTCCCGCGATAGAGTGACTTCTTGTACGGGCACGCCTCGACGCACTTGCGATAGCCGCGGCACTCCGCCTGGTCGATCAGCACGATTCCGTCCTCCGGCCGCTTGTAGATCGCCTTCCGCGGACACGCCGCCAGGCACGCCGGATACGAGCAGTGATTGCACAGCCGTGCGAGGTAGTAGAACCACGCCTGGTGCTTGCGCTGGCCGTCCAGCGACTCACCGCCGCCGAAGTCCATCGGCCGGGTCGGCCCCACCGGCGGCACATCCTCGTGGATGTTGGGAAAACGCCACTCCTCCTCGCTCGGCAGGTACCCCAGCACCGGGCTCGGCTGCTCGCCCCGCGCCACGAACGCCGCGTTCTCGAAGACGGTCTTGCCGTCGAAACGCCCGTACGGCATCTCCGCGTTGCCGCTCGTCGCGCCGCTCCAGCGCTGACCGCCCGGGTTCGCCTGCTCCAGCAGATCGAGGATCTTCACGTCCCAGTGCTGCGGATAGCCGCCGTAGGGCTTCGTCTCCACGTTCGTCCACCACATATGCTCCTGCCCCTTGGCGAACGTCCACGTGCTCTTGCAGGCCATCGTGCACGTCTGGCAGCCGATGCAGCGGTTGATGTTGATGACGAACGCGAACTGTTCCTTCGGCGCAGCCTGCGGATACGGATATTCCATCCCGCGACCAAGCTGCCAGTTGTGTACGGATGGCATCAGCCGACTCCTTGTTCATGCGCCGCTTCACCCGGCGCGGGAGAACCTCACTCACCGCCTCAGCACCGGCAGACCCAGCGAACCGTCCTCGTCCCGCTCCACCTCGCACCCCCTCGGCCGGGCGCGGCGCCACCCCGCCTGCTCCGAAATCATCGCCCGGATCCGCTCCTCCCCCAGCGCCTCCAGCGCCAGCCGCGCACCCGCAAAGCCGCGATTCCGGAAGAGCGCCAGCAGCCGCTCCGCGTCGAAGCCCAGTCGCAGGTACTCCTCGATGAAGCACTCCGCCATCTCGCGCACGGCTGAGTCGTCCGCCGTCTCGCAGACCACCCCGTGCAGCGTCATCGGATCGGTCGCGTCAGGTTCGTCGTAAGGCATCGCTCAACTCCCGCGGCGCTCCGCCGCCTGCTTGCCGACTATTCCTCGAACGCCTCTTCCGACCCGCCGCCGTACGCGCCGACGAATCCGCCGGCCAGGTACCGCGTCATCACGTCGTTGTGCTTTCCGGGACTTAGACCCGTCGTCGCCGGCGCCCAGACGCCCCGCCCGCCGAGCCCGCCGTCTTCCGCCTTCACCACACGCACCAGCGTCTCCTTCGGCACCGTGTTCACCGCGTGGTTGTCCGCCTCCCCGCCGAAGATGAACCCCATGAACACCTTCGCCTTGTGGAACAGCGTGTCCGTCTGGTGCATCGGCATGTGCCAGTTCCGCGTGACGCTCTGCTGCGAGCCGTAACGCAGATTCGCCTGATAGCCGTCGTCCGACCGCGCCCGCCCGTCACGCCGCGTCTCGTGCGCCTTGACGCTCTTCTCCGTCGCGATGTACGGCGCGTGCTTCATCATCACCACGTTGTACGGATAGGCCGGGTTGTACACCGCGCGCAGCATCAGTCGCGCCACCTTGTAGTACGGATCGTCCGGGCTCGCCCCGCGATACGGCCGGTCCGCCGGGTTCGCATCGACGTAGACGTAGTCGCCCTCGTTGATCCCCAGGTCCCGCGCCGCCTGCGGATTGAGGTGCACCTGGTGCTCGCCGACGTACGGCGACCGCCGGTCCAGCCGGTGCGGATCGCCAAAGCTGCTGTCGAAAATCTGGTGCCAGTCGACGTTGCTCCACGTCGAGTGCACCCGGTGCCGCGTCTTCGGCGTCAGACAGTAGAACCGGAACCCGCGCTCCCAGAGGAAGTTCCGCGACTGGCGCGTCTGCTCCCACGACATTTTCACGTTCCGCACCGTGCGCTCGTCCCAGTGCTCCGCCGTGATCGGAATGCCGTAGTCGTTAGGCCGTACGTAGGGATTGCTGCTAACGATCACATTGGGGAGATAAGGCGTCGCCTCCG